>JARUKZ010000010.1 GCA_029688955.1 Chitinispirillales bacterium ANBcel5
AATGTGAGTAAAAATATTGGTGATGGTTCCATTTTCATTGCTTTTGATCTCATACACCTCTTCAAGACCATCACGCCTGCTTATGAAATTACAGAACATTACTGCATCATAAAAGGAAGTCCGCTCAGGTGTAAGATGTACGTCCCTTATCCTATCAAAACTTGCATTAGGATTTACAGTCAGAGTAAAATTACGTATTATAACTGTATGTTCAGATATGTAGAAAGGTGAGACACTCACAGGGTGTCTCGGGCTGGTCTGTTTATAAAAATTTCCAGCAAAACCATCAAGCCCCATCATGAACACCCCACCCGGTATATAGACCATATCCTCAGGGGGAGATGAAGGTGAATACTCTATGGGTTCAACCGGTTGTGGAGCCTCTTCCTCTTTTCGGGAGCCGCAGCCTGTAATAATAATTATAAGCAGAGTAAACAGTAGTATGTTCTTCATAAGGTTCCTTTCATGATTTGAATTATCCATCCCGGGTTACTCGTATTCGGGGATAGGTAGTAGAGTGTACCTCTTCTCTGCCACGCATAAGTGAAATTTTAAAATCTGCATCGTAGTGTCTGCCATCAGGAGGTTCAAGCGTATAATTTACAATAGTTCGTCCGTTGGTACCATGTTCATCCACCTTTGCAATAACCGCGGCACATGGCGTGCTCCTAACAAGACCCATCCTAAACATCTGAACTCTTAAATGTAGCTCATTTGCATATCTGGTAAAAACATTGATGCTGACTGTACTCTGTCTGCTGAAATTGAACTGCAGTCTGTTATTTATAAGAGTATAACCGGATCCTCGTGCGTACGGGCTAAAAAACCTCTCAAGCTTCAGGCTGTCGAAACTCCTTAAAACCGGGCTCTGTCTGAAATCTACCTCCTCATTTTCCAACATCTTAAAAAGTGCGAATGTTTTCCAATCGTCATTAACTGTCGCATAGGGGTCAATCCCCACCCGAATATTTACAATATCTTTTACGCCTTCAAGAAATGGCCATATCTCCTGCAGTTTTCTGATGAATACATGGTTGTCATTAAGCGAATTTGAGACAAAGTGGACAGAACCTTTTCCGTTGACATTAGATTCACCTGCAATAAATTGAACTTTATTCTCTCGTTCTCTAACGTGTTCAGGTGTACTATGGAATTCTTCAGGTACGATCCTTTCCACTCCAATAAATATTGACGTACCAGTTTCAATCACACCGCTAATGACCTTTATCTGGTTATGATCCTTATCGTCATATCGCTCCTCATACTGCACATCCAGCGTAAACATGGTCCTAAAAAACTCGTTGGTCGTCTCTGCAATCGGAACTCTCTTTTCAGGTGAGCGATCCAGGTATGTCCTGCTCCAGAAGAGAGATTCCAGATAATTCAGTATGGGAGGTGTGTATAAAAATATCGCCAGTACAGCTAGAATAATCCCCACAATAATCAAAATACCGGTGATAACAGTAAGGCTGAAAACCAAAGCGAATACGGAAGCGATCCCAACACCGATCTGTGCAGCGTGAATTCCCATCATCTGACGGTCATTGCGTCTGTACGCCTCATTAAACTCTAATACACTTATAACGGTCGTTACAATTGCAGCTGCAACACCAAATACCCTTGCCGTACCTTTAAACAACTTAAACGCTTTACTGAACTTGAGGGCTTCGTTTCCGGAAGTTCTCAATGCTTTCAGAGAGCATGAAGCAGCAAACGTTTCAGCTGTGCTCTTAAGAAGCCCTAACAGACCATTCAGCCCGGATAGTAAATCCTTTGGATCCATTTTTTTCGCATTTGTAGCAATTGTTACACAGGATATGAAAAGAGAAAATGCATCCAGCGCAAGTCCAACAGGTGCACTATCCAGTGTTTTAATATGCCCATGCACTTCTGCAGCCTCTGTAAAACTAGTGTCACTAGTCAGATCACTAAAATCTCCATACGCTTTTTCTGCCAGAGCGCTTTGCAGATTATCCCAGGCTACGAAATCCCTGGTCCTGCTTTCCATGTTAGCATTAATGGTCTGAACGAATGAGCCAGTTCTCTCTCTGATCCAGCTTGAAACCCGAATACCACCGAACTTTTCATCCAGAAAATCCAGTATATTCTTTACTGCCCCGCGCTGAAACACCGCATTCACCGAATTTGCCATGTTATTTTGCAGCATTTGCTTGATTTCATAATCGACCCGGGGGACGACATTCTGCAAAAACCTCCCGAAGGCATTGTAAACAATTTTTGCTGTAGCACTATTCTTCTCTATCGCCGATTTACCACTGGTCATCAGGCCCCACACCGTTCCAAATGCAGGAAGGTCACGAAGCTTGTTGTTATCAAGCAAATCACCGAGAAATTCATTTCCTGTTTCTGAAACAGCAAGATAATCAGTAAGAGTTGCACAGTAATGATCAATAGTGCGTATTTTTACCTCCGCACGATCTTCGGGAGCAATATCAGGATAGTATTCCGCGATCTCATTAGAGGTTAGGAAATCAAATTCCCCATCACAATCGCTGTGGTTTTCAATCAGATCCTGTTGAAATTCATTTGAGCGCAATATACTCACCAACTCTGCAGCCGCACTTTCAACGTCATCTCTCAAACCTTTCTGAAATTCCTCAAAACGTTCAATATCCTGAAATAATTTTGAGCCATCCAAGCCCGAAGGTGCAGGGTTAGAAGGACAGGACAACATGGTTTCGTAAAGAAGCCTGTCTGCAATATCTTTTTCCTTTATCTCTCCACCATCTTTGATGATTTTCTGGCATACATCTTTAACGAAATTCGCATTCTCAAGATAAGTTGCGACCATTACACCGCAATAAGGGGATTCAAGAAATTCATCCTGAGCAGCCAAAGCATCCATATACTTTCTTCTGCAAATCAGAGCCTGTTTCACCGGACACTCTTCAGAATCCAGATACCGTCTGCATGCAACTCTTTTGGTAGTACAACTATTGGTACAACTCATATCTCAGTCACTCTTTATTAAGTTCCACTCTCGTTTCATAATTATGTGCAAACGGAACAAGCGCCCCGATTTCATCACACTTTGAAAAGACTTTTTCGTAGATAGTTCTGCTTTCCTGCTGTGATGTTTCCAAAACAGTAAATTTGTAGGCATCAGTGTTTTCCTGCAGAGGACGCCCCTTCCTATCCATCAAACTCATACTGAACGGCACCCACACATATGCATACCGCAACCCGTTCACATACTCTCTTACCTTTCCTCCCTTTGCCTCTATCTTTTCATCCCCCTGGGTGTCGTTCCACTGGGGAATTTTGAGTTTTGTTCCGGGTTTCAGAAGATCGGGATTGTCGCCAATGATGTCTTTGTTGATTTCGTAGAGGTATTTCCAGGAAGCGAGCCAGAACTTGCGTGCGATGCTGCCCAGATCCTCTCCGTCTTTGACAGTGTATTGTTTCATCTTTTTTTCTCCCTATGCCATAAAGGCCTGCTATTCAGGTTGTCTTTTTCCCTTTACGATTTCCTGTATTCTTTTTTTAGCCCCTTCGTGTAATGGGAAAATCTCCAGAACTTTTTTATAATTTTCAATTATGGTTTCATCATCATAGGCGTATTTATTTTTTTTTGTATCCGCGAAAAAATAGCGATCCATAACCTTCGCCACAAGATAGTGACTTTCAGCTAAAATGGTATCCTTAGAATTATCAATTATTAACATGATTTGTTTATCTATTTCGCCAGATTCAAATAAACTCTTTGCAATATAGTAATCTATTCCTGTTAATTCGTTCTGATTTGTATTTAGCCTTGAGGCCAGATAAAAAGTGTCCAGAGCACTTTTATACTGTTCCTGAAAAAATAGACACTTCCCCTTTTTAAAAATCGCCCCTGCATCATCAGGATAATCTTGGAGATATTCATTATAGAAATAGAGTGCCTCAGTATAGCTGCCTTTTTCAAAATAGAAATTTCCGTTCTTGATAACAGGATTTCCTGCATATAAGAAAAATGTAATCAAAAACACAATAATCAAAGAATTCCTTTTCACCATCTCCCCCAAACTCCCTTGTTTGTCATAGGTTTGATTTGCTTCCACACACGAACCTGTGTAACCACATATAATTGACTGTCAATATATCTTACACCTGTTCTGTCTTGACCACGTAGGATGGGTTTGTACATTTTTGAATTATCATCAACCTGAAATTCTACTTTAGGAACCGTTGATGAGGCGTTATCTAAGCCAAAAAATCTAACTATTTCACCCATATTATTTTTTTCATATCCAATCATGACCAAAAAGTGATCTGTAACACCATCATTTATTTCTGATGCGACTCCAACATTTACTCCAACCAGAACTGGATACCCGTTGTCCAAAGTTGATTTAATATAATTTAAAATATTCAATGCAATATCAGGTTGTACAGTAATGTCACTTTGATCTTGAGGTATCTCTGGAAATTCTTCCCAAACTCCACCAATGCCATGATTTTTATCGAGTAAGACAGCATTACTGTCGGCAATTACAACAGCAGCAAGGGCTGCATCTCTGGCAAGTGTGAAACAGTTATCTTCCGGATCATTAAATCCATATTTTTTGATTTCGTTAATCTGTTCTTTAGTTAACATCACCTTGCTGCTTTTAAGCTCAAGCTTTATGCAATTCGCAGAACTATTTACAATTTCATAGCAATTTTCCGTCATACTCATACCCACTCTCCACAAGGACGGTTTCTAAAAACATATTCCGTCCTTTCATCCGTCCCTGATTCAATTTTCAGCGAATAACGTAACCGCTCGTCTAATCCCGTAAAAATCATCTCAATGGATCTTTTATCTCTATCCAAATAATCTTTAACGCTTTTTATCTGCTTAAAAGACCTCTCTTTGTCAGTACTGTAAAGAATGAAATTGTCATTGTGGACATCTGAATTATTCGGTTCTATACCAAGTTCAATTTTTAGAATGCGCTTTTCAGAATCTGCTCTCTCCTCCTCATCATCATCCTCCTCATCATCATCCTCCTCCTCATCATCATCCTCCTCCAACTCATCATACGGATACGGTGCACCATTCATCGCCGAAGCCAGAAACTGGAAATGAGCCTGCATCACCTCATTATCATAGGAGCCCTCCTCCTCCACATCATACCCCAGGAGCCTCAACCCCCTTCTCAGGTTTTTTACATTGATCTTGTGTTCTTCGCCCTCAAAGCGGTCGGGATGATCATCGATCTCCTTGATCTGGGAATCATCCATGCCATAAAGCAGCATAAAGCGGGTAGGCATGCGGTTAGGGTCGTTGTCAGGATCACTGTTTTCACCCGAAACAAACGCTTTTGCCATATCGGTGAGTTTACCGTAATCCAAATGGGACGCAAAGTGGCTGGCTGCCTCGTATCCCTCTTCTTTCTCAACCTCTTTTAAAACCTCAACGATGTCCTTTATAGTGAGCGGTTCCTTTTTTTGCTGCTCCCCTGCAGCAGCCAGAGCTTCGCCTATCTCTTTAATTTTCTGCTGCACCTCTTCGGGGGCGCAGTACTTATTCATCTCAGAAAGTGCTGCCTGAATCTCAACGGGGAACGTTTCTGTCCCCTCAACCGGCTTTATTTTGCCCTCCTTTAATGCCTGGGCAGTGTTTGCAGAGGCTGCTGATGCACCTCCCCCACCCCCGCCGCCTCCACCACCGGAGCCGATAAGTACTGTTGGGCATCCTAAAACGATCGATGACGGTGGTCCCACACACACACACATATCCCCTTGTCTAGCCGCGGGAAGTTTTCCGATAAGTACAGTGGGGCATCCCCCAACGATAGGTCCTCCTACATGAGGTACAGGGGGCACCCCCGGGGTGACCATAGGACACATGTGCATATCGCCCATTCGGGCGGCAGGCACTTTTCCTATTAGTACATTTGGGCAACCCGGCCCGGTAATAGTCCCCGCGTGGGCGGTCATATCAGTCACACGTGCAGCCATCATAAGAGCACACTCCTTTTATGTTTGATCCCCGAGAGCTATTCATCATTGGAAAAACCCCATCTCTAAGTTATGGTCAAGTACCAGCTTTATTCAATATATATAATCCACCTTAGTCAGGTAAACGTTTTTTTGCTTTTTTTTCCACAAATCATGAACTAACGAATTTCCCGTCTTGCCCGATGCTTTATCACCTCTCTCCATACCCTTTTTCCCCTTTTCCACCAGACCACGTAGGTGGAAAGCTCGGTAACATCCTCAGGTGTCAGTGAGCCATTTTTCTCAGAGTGCCACTGTTTGGCAAGATAGGGGTGAGTGACAGCCAGAGACTTTTTGGGCAAAGGGATTCTTCCGCTACAGTAGGGGCAGCAAGATCCACCATTAAGACTCGAAACCATTGCTTTCCATTCATGGCCTCTCATACAGAGCCACCACACCTTTTTTGTACTCCAGGGGAAAACATCGGTTGGCTTAAGGGAGCCGTTTTTTTTGGGGTGCCAGAACGCACTTTGTTCGGGATTCACCGCAGCAAAACTTGTTTCCGCGGTAATCAAAGTATGCGAGCAGTACGGACAACCACGTCCGCTCATACGCTTATACGGCGAGGCCATCCATTCATGGCCCTTACTGCACCTCCACCACACTTTTTTGGTGTAACGAGCAACTGTATTACGAGGTGTCAAATCACCATTTTTTTCAGGATGCCACTGGGATGCCAGTTTCGGGTTTACTTTTTGAAGGTTGTTCTGAGCCGAAGGAAGGTGATTTGCACAATAGGGACATCCGGTTCCCGCTTTTACCCTGGTAACTATGTCCGTTTGCCAGGAGTGCTTTTTGCTGCACTTCCACCATACTCTTGTGTTTGAACCAGGGGTTACATCATGAGGGGTAAGTTTACCGTTTTTGGTTTTATGCCACTGAAGGGCAAGCTCCGGATGCATGGTTGCAAGACTATTCTCCTTACCTACAGCTCTTCCCGCGCAATAGGGGCAACCGTTACCTCTGTTTCTTGGCCCCACCGCGGCACGCCACTCATGCCCCTTTTTACACCTCCACCACACTTTCCTTTCCGATTTCACCGAAATGTCTTTGGGACGAAGTGTACCATTTTTTATGGGGTGCCACTGAAGCGCAAGGGCACGGTTATTTCTCCACAATGAGTTTTCAGGAGAAAATTTTCGCCCGCTGCAATAGGGGCACCCTGTGCCTGAAAGCGCACGGCTTTTCACTACCGTTTTCCAGGAATGTCCCTTTTTACACCTCCACCACACAGCTTTATGCGATCCGGGGGCAACCTCTGCAGGTGAAAGCGTGCCGTTTTTTACTTTGTCCCACTCTTTAGCCAGTTGGGGATACTTTCCCTTAAGCGACTCTTTACCAGTGATTCTACTTCCTAAACAGTAGGGACACCCTCTTCCCCGGGTACGAACTTTAATCGATGTCTTCCAGCTATGTCCTTTTTCACATTTGAAAAACGCCTTTTTATCTGAACCGGGAGTTAGATGTTCAGGTTTAAGGTCTCCGTTGCGCTCATAGTCCCACTGATAAATCACTTCGGGATGAGTTTTGGTGAGGTTGTAGTCTTTATTCGCACAAATACCCATTAGATCGCTATCACCTTATTGTTAAGAACGTATCAGACTATAAAACTAATAATTTAATTTATGACCCTGAAGAGGAGAAAAAACTGAAAACATCTCTATGAGTACAAACTTTTTTTTCGATTATTACAATCCCATAGTTCCGAAAAAAGAGCTCACTCAAAAGGTGCCCAAAAAAGATACTGTCAGCCGCTAAAAAACTCAATAATTTAATGACTGCTGTCCCGCAGACGTCTTGAGTTTCATTTTTGATTCAATGAATTCATGCATGATATAAAGAAAGCATTAAGCCATGGTCGCTCATTAAAGTACCCTATTGACTTATATTCGACTGGTGATCATACAATGGACGTGAAGAATGGTAACGCGTAAGCACAGATGGAAAAGTAAACTCACAGACTTTGAGGATAAGCAATCTTTTCGTCACACTAAATCGCCATTACAAAGCCTAATAAAATTATAATAACAGCACCAGCATACCGAACGCCGGAAAACAGCTTCGGAATCATCTTGCCTTTTCCATGAATCTGAAGTTTCCTTCTGACTACCACTCCGGCTGTACCGATGACACTTACAGTAATAGCCATACCAACGGAGAGGGAAACTACAGACACAATTCCCCAGTGAAGCATCCCAAGGGTATTAGAAAAGATAAGTATCAAAAAAGCGCCGGGACAGGGGACAATACCTGCAGAGAATGAAAGCGCCGGTAAAGATGTAAATTTCTCATAGGGAAAAGGTATTTTCTTTAATGGTAGTTTTTTCAGCACCGGGGCAAGAAGCAAAATTGCTCCTACGACCATTATCATTACTCCGCTCATTCTCATCATAACCTGTGAAGAGTTGTCACCGGTTGCAGAGGTATCAAGAAGAAAAACTCGTACCAAAAGAAAAAGAAGTATAGCAGAGCTTGTATGCACAAGTGCAAAAAGTGCTCCGGCAAACCATGAGCTAAGCAGAGAATCGGGTTGTGTAAGTGTATGGGTAGAAATGAGTAGTTTTGCATGCCCGGGACCAAGACTATGAATCACACCGTATACAAACGCAAGTAACACGATTACAGCAACAGAAAACAGCGTATTCCCTTCATCAATACTTCTCAATCTACCGGAGATTGTCCTGTTAAGCGAATGCTGTAAACGGAGTATTGTATTCATAAAGGGGATACGTGAGGTAAGATTTCCTGATACGGAAGTGGTTGTTGATACCTCTTTTTCGGTACTGTCCTCTGTTCTCTCCTGTGCCGGAGAGGTAGGTAAAAACGGATTACTCTGAGCAAAAGACATACTAAAAAAGAACATTACAATCAAAATGATCAGGTATTTCAATCTGCACTCCTAAAGATTTCAAGAACGATAGTTTCGGCAAAATTTCGTGTTCTGAAGGACAAATCAGTACTAAAGGATTCATCACTTGTTGCCTGAATGAGATTTTTGTCCAGAAAAAAAGCGGTATAGATCTCGGGATCACTGAATGTTATCGTGATCTCCTTTGATTCTTTAACATCAAAGGAAACCGAAACGGGGATAAAAAAAGCGTATTGGATTCTTGATTGATGAGTTATGGATGGCACAAAGTTCTCTACCCTGCCAAAATCGTACCCCCTGCCATCAACCTCAACGGTGGTATAGTAATTATACATCGAGAGATTATTGAATACTTTCTCGATTTCTGCACGCTCACTTTCATCAAAAACCCCGTCACTGTTTCTGTCATAATGCTCGACCATCATAGCACTGTTCATATCATCGATTTCCCAAAGGACCTGGATCCCATCAAGCCCCGAATCATTAATGACAAAACGTGCAGAAACATCGATAAAAAGGTGAGGGTGTGCAAGAAGTGAGATAGAAAAAAGCAGCATTAACAGCGCAGCTTTTACACTTTTTTGAAACAACTTAACATTCTCCTGCGCTTTATAATCATTGCAGCTATACATACAATCACAGTTTCATTTTTTAAAGGGACATTAGCCCCACTCTTACCCTATGTAGCTACTTTATACACCTAAAAATAGCATACAAATATTAAAACTACTATGAGGAGAGTTCAAATAACAATATAAACACTACCGTGTAATGGCTAGCAGAGCAGGTTTAAACGTTTAACTTCATCGGTTTTATCATTTATAATTAAAGTACCCGGTATTAATTCTGCTTTTTGTATTTTGAGGTTACGATATTAGCTCTGCGAGCGTACTGATTTTATATTATCACAATTTTTTTGAAAAGAGGGTTTGAGCAGGAATGTTA
This sequence comes from Chitinispirillales bacterium ANBcel5, assembly GCA_029688955.1. NCBI lineage: Bacteria > Pseudomonadati > Fibrobacterota > Chitinispirillia > Chitinispirillales > Chitinispirillaceae > Cellulosispirillum > Cellulosispirillum alkaliphilum. The sequence continues at coordinate 9,803 of JARUKZ010000010.1, forward strand.
TCTAAACCATTAATGAGATACCTGGACAGTGATGAAGCGTATCTTTTAAAAGAATACCTCAGTAATGAAGGTATCGAATCGATCGTTAAGCGCCAGGGGTTACCAAGAATACTGGGCGGTATCACCAATTTCAAAGTACTTATCGATCCAGGAGAGGTCAGTAATGCTCAGGCAGCGCTCTCCAATTTTTCTCAAGAGATGAAACTCAGGCACAGTGAGCAGCAGCACCTTCTCTCAACACAATGCCCGGCCTGTAAGTCTGGCAATGTTACCACTGTAGAGAAAATTAGCATGATACAAAGAATTTTCTATTGTGGAGTAATTATCATGCGCTGCAAAGAGTGTAGCTCCAGGTGGTACAGATAAGGAGCTATACATCATTTTTAAGCTGTTGATTCTGCCCTAACGGCTTAATCTTTACCATACAGTTTCAAATCACCATCACTTTTTCTACGTTGGCCCTCTTTTTGCTTTCATTCTCTAGGTAAAATTCGGTAAAAGCAACGCCTGGAACGCAGACAGCAACAGAAAATGTAGGGAGAGGTGCATGAAGGATGAACATTTTTCAATCGTTTACGATGGTTATAAGTCATCAGAAGAACCACTCAGAGAGGCACTTTGTACACTGGGAAATGGCTATTTTGCAACCAGAGGGGCAAACGAAACATGCCATGCTCAAAACAATCATTACCCGGGCACCTATCTTGCGGGTGGCTATAACCGCTTAAAATCACGAGTTGCAGGCGAACTAATAGAAAGTGAAGACTTCGTAAACTGGCCAAACTGGCTCTATATGAGCTTTAAAATTGATGATCAGGAGTGGTTTAGCCTCGATGATGTTGATATTGTTTCCTATCACCAGGTGCTGGATACGTATCGGGGAATGCTTCAGTGCACTATTCGTTTCAAAGACCACAACGGAAAAGAAACTATTCTGGTAACCCACCGTTTGGTTCATATGGGTTCTCCACATTTGGCCGCGATTCAGTGGACCATTACCCCAACCAACTGGTCCGGCAAAATAACTGTTCACAGCGCCCTTGATGGTAGGGTAAAAAATGAAGGTGTTGAGCGCTATAAAAGCCTCAATAACAATCATCTGGAAACCCTTTCCTACGGTTGCACCAGAACAGGTTCAATCTATCTGGAAGTACAGACCTGCCAATCACGCATTCGCATGGCACAAGCAGCAAGAAATAGATTGTACCATCCTGATGGCTCACCCATTGATTGTAAACGAAGAGTGGTCAATGAAAACAGCTACATTGCCGAAGAACTTACATTTGATTGTAAGCAGGATACACCAAGTTATGCAGAGAAGGTGGTCGCGCTGTATACATCACGGGATGTAGGGATAAGCGAACCGATACTTGAGGCTACAGAGCACCTGGAGCGTGCCGGAGATTTTAGAGAATTACTAAGCTCCCACCAAAGAGCCTGGCGTGAGTTGTGGGATACCTTTGATGTAGAAATCAGGGATGGCGATGAAAGCCAAAAAGTGATTCGGCTCCATATTTTCCATATCCTTCAAACAGCTTCACCCCATACCTATGACCTTGATGTAGGAATCCCCCCCAGGGGGCTTCATGGTGAAGCGTACAGAGGACATATTCTCTGGGATGAACTGTTCACGTTTCCGTTTCTCAATTTCAGAAACCCGCTTTTAACCAGTGAGTTTCTTTTGTACCGCCATCGAAGGCTTGACAGGGCACGGTTAGCCGCAAAAGAGGCGGGCTACAGAGGAGCAATGTATCCCTGGCAAAGTGGAAGTAATGGTAGAGAGGAGAGTCAAAGAATTCACCTGAACCCGGTATCGGGAAGGTGGATCCCGGATGAAACCTACCTTCAGCGCCATGTAAACTCTGCGATTGTTTACAGTATATGGCAATACTTTCAAACCACCGATGACAAAGAATTTCTCTACTTTTTCGGAGCTGAGATAATATTCGAAATTGCTCTGTTCTGGTCTTCAGTAGCCCATTATAATCCCGAAAGGCAACGGTTTGAAATCCATGGCGTTATAGGTCCCGATGAGTATCATACGCGCTATCCTGCGTCAGAAAAACCAGGCATCAACAACAATGCTTATACAAACGTCATGGCAGCCTGGGTAATACTTCGTGCAATCGATATACTTAATTTGCTGGATGATGCACGAAAAGAAGAACTTCTCACAAGGTTAAGAATAGATAACTCAGAATTGGAAAGATGGTATAATATCAGTACAAATATGTACATTCCTTTCACCAACAGCATAATCGATCAATTTGAAGGTTATAACGATCTTAAAGAGCTGGACTGGGAGCAATATGTAAATAAATATGGAGAAGATATTCGACTCGATAGAATACTTGAAAAAGAGGGAGATTCTGTTAACAATTACAAGGCAAGCAAACAGGCTGATGTATTGATGCTTTTCTATCTTTTCTCAGGCGAGGAGATAGAGGAGCTGTTTAGCCATCTTGGGTATTCTTTTGAGCACTCAATGATCGAGGACAATATCGAATATTACCGCCATCGCACCTCTCATGGCTCAACATTAAGCCGCCATGTATTCTCATGGGTAATCTCCCGTTCTGACCGGGAACGATCCTGGAATATCTTTAAAAAAGCACTTATGTCAGATATAGAAGACATACAGGGCGGAACAACTCCTGAGGGGATTCATCTGGGCGCGATGAGTGGAACTGTTGATATGATTCAGCGCTGTTATACCGGTCTTGAAGCCAGAGAGGATGTCCTTCACTTTGCACCCCAGTTACCTTCCAACTTAAAAGAGATAAAACTGAAACTTCGGTACAGAAGCCACTGGATCTACATCACACTAAACCACGAGTGTATGAATATCGCCTTTGAAAAAGGGTGGGGAAACCCGATTAAAGTGAAGGTATTTGACAGTGAGTACGTGTTTTCAGAAAAAGAAAGTATGAGTTTCAGGCTTGAGATGTAGTTGGAAAACAGAAAATTAAACATCGGTCAGAAAACACGAAAATAGCACTCTTAAAACAACAACCCTGCAAGTCTGCATTATTAAACATGATTGAATGGGCGTTCAAGTGAATACACTGAACACCACTTAAACTATTCATGGTCATCATAGATTATTGTAACTGAATCAATCCATAATGTGCTGCTCGTAATTTCTTCATTAGCATCACCAAAAACCATCCAAAAAAAGCGTCTCACTTCATCCGACGGTATCATATCTCATCTCTACATTCAGGGTATCAACCCAGTTTTCAAATTTTAATTCACTAAACACAGTATCCGGTCTCGAATCACCGTAATCGATTCTAATCTCCTTACCATGCTTAGCCCCTGAGATCTTCAGGTCAAAAGAAAAGGTATCTCCCTTCGAATACCTGCAGTTCTTCATCTATAAGAAAATTTACCGTTACTTTTTCTAATGGATGAGTAGGTGATCTACAGAACATACCAGCAAGTATCATTAAAACAGCAGTAATCAAACAGAAATCAGATTTAATCATTATTGACTCCGTAGATGAGTTTTACCGGGCGCCTAAAGTGATTATGGTGAAATAAAACCAGATTATAATATAATCAAATAACAGAAAGTAATAAATGATTGTATTACTTTGTATTTCTTTAATGTTTTTTGGTGAAACCATATCTAAATACATTCATTGAAAAGCAGGTTAATATAGAACAGTATAAAGAGAACCGAGACTTTCTTATATAATAAGTTTAACAGATACCAACATACAGCTATAAATCAATAGGTACGCTGTCCAGAAATAGGCAGAAACTTTGAATATCGGAATTTTTGAAAAAAACTTTATAGTATAATATTAGCGCACTTAAAAGCGCAACTATATTTTTTTTCTTTTTTTTTTCGTTTTTACCTATTGACAGCAATGAGGGTTAGAATCATTTTTTATTAAACAAAAGGGATAATGCTGGTTACTATTTTGAATACATTGTAAAAAATCCCTCAAAATCGTAAAGGTATTTTTTTTACCTTTTTCTGTGTATATACATTCTTTTCATATAAAAGTGTGTTTGTGATTACTATATCATACAACCTGCTAAACCAAATAAAGGGGAATTAGCATGAAAGCTTCATTCTTTACTGGTGTTGTATTTATCTTCTTATTATTTCTTCCATCCTTAGCTCAACCGGGATTAACCATTTCGGGAGAACTTACCGATTCTGAAGGTGAACTTATAGGAGAAAATGATAGTGTTTCGCTGGATGTAGTCGTGAAAATCTATGATGAAGATGACGGGACGGAACCTGGTTATGTTGAATCATTTTTAACAGAAGAATCTCAGGGTATAACAGTATACAATGGTATTTTCACCGTTCAAATCGGTATCAGTGATACAACAGGAGCACTAAAAACAGTGCTTAGCTCTGCTGAAAACCCCTGGCTTGAACTGACTATTGATGGAGATACATTATCACGATCACCAATAACCTCATCACCTTATGTAATAACTTACAACCGTCCACATGAAATAGCTGGTAATTAGTCGGCTAATTGGAGGAGATATGAAACGAACTAACAGATTACTTCTTTTGGTTGCGGCTAAACTACTGGTTTTGCTGTTTTTTCAGGTTACTGCATTTACTACTTTTGACACAGCTAAGGATAACAAGGCTGCTTTTTCAGACAGAGTTGATTTCTCAGTTGACCCAACTTCTTTGAATGTCACTCTACCTGTTGGTGAAACTGATACAGTTAACCTGTTAGTCACCAATACGGGTGATTCATTGCTAACCTTTACTCCATTTGCGGTAGAGGAGATGGAATCAGGTAGTAGCGTTACAAACCATGTTTACGGCGATTACCACTTTAAAAGTCTCGAAAGAGGTAGCACAGATACCCGTAAGGGGATACCCGTAACAGCTGGCAAGGGTGGTCCTGACCTGTTTGGCTACAGATGGATGGACTCTGACGAAACCGGTGGTCCGGTTTATCAGTGGAATGATATAAGCGCAACTGGTCAGAGGCTCGATATTGTTTCAGAGTGCCTTGATTGCTCACAGATGCAATCTATTTCATTCACATTTCCTTTCTATGAAAATAGTTATGATGAAATTTACGTAGGTTCAAACGGATATATTACTTTGGGATCCGGTAGCAATATATTTGTAAACTATCCTTTACCCAGTACAATGGCTCCACCCAACCTTATTGCCCCTTTATACGAAGATCTTTATCCTGGATGGAGTGGTGATATCTACTTTCAGGATTTTGGTAATTATGTAATCGTCCAATATAACAATGTGGGCAGATGGTCAGGACCTGGTACCTATACCTTCCAGTTGAAGCTCGATAATAACGGCGTAATAACTTATTACTATAACAATCTCAGTGGCACGTTATTATCAAACACTGTAGGTATCCAAAACGCCACACAAGATGATGGTTTGACTATTGCATATAATACTTCCTATTTAAAAGAAAATTTCGCCATTGAGATAAGATCAACTCCTAAGTGGCTAAGTGTTGCAAATCAAACAATTACTCTTGATCCGGGAGAATCATATTCATTACTCTTAGAATTTAACGCACAGGAAGTATATGGGGACCATTATTATGGTGCATTAGAAATTAACCATAACTCCTCTTTGAAAGAAAATCCATTTATAATTCCTTGTACTTTGTATGCTCAGGGATTTAGAGGTTTATCGGTTTCCCCTCTAAGTCACCAATTTGAAAGTACGTGGGCTGGAGGCAGTGACACAGCTCTTTTTACATTAACTAACGCAGGGGACGAAACAACCGCAATTGATTCAATTGTTACAAATAACGAAATATTCTCGGTTTCGTCACAGCCATCAACCGTTCCGGCATTTGGAACCGTACAATTTATGGCAATCTTTTCACCTGAAAACCCGATAAACAATGAGGGGACATTAGAAATATACAGCAATGCAGAAGATAATCCCTACATAGCTGTTTCTCTTTCCGGTATAGGTACTGAGCCTCCCGTTGCATCCATAGAGCCCAGAGAGTTGTATGCTTCATCGCTGCCAAACTCTGCGCCGGTTGACCGGACCTTTGTGTTATCAAATTCAGGTGCCGCTCCACTTACCTTCGCGGTGAAAAGTATAGTGGAAACCTCCACACCACTTATGAGTTTAAAATCTTCTCCCCAACCTCCAACAATTAAACATGATAAGATTTACTGCGAAAGTAACTACAAGAATCCTTTTGTCCCTGGCAGGGTGATTGTTGGATTGAAGGAACAAGCTGATAATTTTTCAAACAGCTCAATCCTAAGCAGCATTGATGCAACTAATGTCAGAGATCTTACTGTATTTCGCAACCAACAAACGTCTCAAAGAGTTCCTGTTGGTCGACGTATACTGCTTGTAGAGCTGAAAACCAAAACAGAAGATTCAGTTCACCGTGCAATTTCAATTCTTAAAACAGATCCTAATGTTGCATATGCTGAACCAGATTTTATTGTAAGCATTGATCGCACTCCAAACGATGAACTGTTCGACCAACTTTACTCGATGCACAATACTGGTCAGACCGGTGGAACCCCAAATGCTGATATTAGCGCTCTTGGTGCCTGGCAGAAGCACGTTGGAAACGGAAGTATTCTAATCGGTGTTATTGATACAGGTATCGATTATCTCCATCCCGATATTGCAGATAATATGTGGACCAATCCGGGTGAAACACCAAATGGGGAGGACGATGATGGAAACGGGTATATCGATGATATCCATGGATATGATTTTGCCTATGGTACAAGTGATCCTATGGATCGAAATGGCCACGGAACACACTGTGCCGGAACGATTGCTGCTGTAGGAGATAATAACATCGGCGTAGTAGGAGTAATGTGGGATGCACAGCTTGTTGCTCTTAAATTCCTTAATGATGGTGGTGGTGGATCGACTTCAGGAGCAATTGAAGCAGTGAATTACGCCACAATGATGGATATTGATATTACTTCAAACAGCTGGGGTGGCGGTGGCTTTTCCCAGGGGCTAAAGGATGCGATTGCAGCCGGCGGACTTTTTATTGCAGCAGCTGGTAATTCCAGTGAAAATAAAGATATTTTTCCCTCTTATCCGGCAAGTTACAATCTGGACAATATCATATCGGTAGCTGCAACAGATCACAATGATAACCTTGCCTGGTTTTCCTGCTATGGACCCAATTCAGTTCACCTTGGTGCTCCCGGAGTAGATATCTTAAGCACAGTACCTAATAACTCCTATGATCACTACTCCGGAACATCTATGGCTACTCCCCATGTTGCAGGTGTAGCGGGACTTATTTGGAGTTTTAACCCATCCCTTACTGCTCTTGAAGTTAAGCAGATCATTTTGGACAATGTGGATCCAATACCGTCACTTCAAGGTATGACAATTACCGGGGGACGTCTTAATGCACAAAGAGCTATAGAGGCCACACCGGCACCTTGGATCACTGTAGAATCAATGGAACCGGGCGTTCTTAACCCTAATGAAGAACAGGAGTTTGTTGCCACCCTGGACCCACAAGGTCTCGTAGCTGGTGAATGGAGCGCTTTAGTTCTTATGGAAACGAATGATCCTCTTAGAACAGAAGACACAGTCTTTGTAACCCTTGATGTTCAAGAGTGCAAAAGCCTCTCTGCAAACAAAGACTCTATTGGTTTTGGAGAGATCGCAGCAGGTAGTGAAGTAACTGATACTGTTGAATTATCTAATACGTGCAATGCTGATTTAACTGTTAGTGAAATAGTATTTGAAAACGAATACTACGGAACAGACCTATCATTTCCGATATTAGTGCCTGCATATGGTTCTACAAATGTTGCAATCACTTACTCTCCATCAAGTGTTGGAAATCATGTAAGTTCGATGACAATCATAAGTGATGCTGATGACAACCCGGAGATTATAATTTCTCTGGAAGGAACAGCGCTTGATCCGCCATCGGCAATTATATCACCTCGTACTCTTGATTTTTCTTTTTCACCACCAGACATGGCCCCTGCTGACCGTACGTTCACCTTATCCAACAACGGTGGCCTGGAGCTCACATATGATATTATTGAGATTAGAGAGATTTCTACTCCGCTGAGACTTTCTCAATCGGTTCAATCTCTACCAAAAATTAATTCAGAGAAGATTTATAACAGTAGAAACTACGAGAACGAGTTTATGCCTGGGCGTATAATTGTCGGGTTTAATCGTGGCAAAAGTTCTTTTGCAGATAATATTCTTATGAACAGATTGAATATTGAGTCTGTCAGAGAATTGACTGCCTTTATAGATCCAAAAACAAATCAGCAAATTCTCGAAGATCGTAGAATTTTTCTTTATGAGCTACAAGATGACTCGCCCCAAGCTGTTTTAGATGCAATAGCTATACTAAAAAATGATGCAAATGTGGCTTACGCAGAACCTGACTACATAGTTAGTATCGATAATCTACCCAACGATCCTGAATTTAACAGACTATATGGCCTGCACAATACAGGGCAGACTGGGGGAACTTCGGGAGCAGATATAAGCGCTCTTTCCGCATGGCAAACGCATACAGGAAATGGGTCTGTTCTGATTGGAGTTATAGACACCGGTATCGATTATTTGCACCCCGATCTTGCCGATAATATCTGGACAAATCCCGGTGAAACGCCTAACGGCGAAGACGATGATGGAAATGGATATATCGATGATATCCATGGTTACGACTTTGCTTACAGGACAAGCGATCCCATGGATAGGCAGAGTCATGGGACACATTGCGCAGGTACGATTGCTGCTGTTGGAGACAACAGTATCGGTGTGACTGGTGTAATGTGGAATGCTCAGCTTGTTGCTCTGAAGTTTCTCAATGATAGTGGTAGTGGTTCGACAGCTGATGCCATTGAAGCCGTAAATTATTCTACAGCTATGGACATAAAGATCACCTCCAACAGTTGGGGAGGCGGTGGCTTTTCCCAGGGACTTAAAGATGCTATATCTCAAAGTGGACTGTTTGTTGCCGCTGCCGGAAATAATGGAAGAAATACTGATTTTACACCATTCTATCCTGCTTGTTATGATTTGCCAAACATAATCAACGTTGCAGCTACCAATCACAATGATGCTTTGGCATCGTTCTCTAACTATGGTCAAAACACCGTGCATCTTGGAGCACCAGGCGTAAGTATTTACAGCACAGAACCAAACAACCGTTATGGATACAAATCAGGAACCTCCATGGCTGCGCCGCATGTATCGGGTGTTGCCGGTCTGATCTGGAGCTATAATCCTTCTCTCACCGCTCTGGAAGTAAAAGATATTCTTTTAGACAATGTAGACCCTATTGCTTCACTTGACGGATTAACTATAACCGGAGGTCGTCTCAATGCACAAAAAGCTATAGAAGCTACCGTTTCACCATGGCTAACTGTAGCACCCGATGAGCCTGGCACTGTTTCACCAGGTGAACATCAGGATTTCACTGTAACCGTTGATCCATATGGTTTAGCTGCCGGCGAGTGGAGAGGTGAAATTGTAATGTCTACGAATGATCCTCTTAAGCCACTTGATACGGTTACTGTTATAGCGGATATTGAACCCTGCAGAAGTATCACACTAAGCACAGACACTCTCCAGTTTGGAACAGTTTACACTGGACAGGATTCAAGTCTGAATGTTGATCTAACTAATAATTGTAACAATTCTGTCCAAATCGATAGTATAGTAATGGATAGTGAATATTTCTCTTTTGATGAATCGTTCCCCTTAACAATACCGGCATTTAGTTCAATTGAGCTCAGTGTACAATTTGCGCCTGAGAGTGAAGGGGTGTTCTATGAATATTTACATATCTTTAGCGATGCAGACAACAACCCGGAGTTAATTCTCACTTTGCAGGGTATTGCTGAACTCCCTCCTGAGATGACCCTTTTTCCAAACGCCTTCGAACGATACGCTTCTCCTGGCCAAATTATTGAAGACACGCTTTTTATCGTTAACGATGGAGGCTCCGTTCTTGACTGGTATATTAGTGGAGTAAGTGATACTACCGCGCAAGCAACCCACTTTTACGACGCAAGTCACTTTATAAAGTTTGATAAAGGTGAAGAGGACCTCCGTGAGGGATATCCGCTACCAAATAACTCCGGTGGGCCCGATCTTTTCGGATATACCTGGATTGATTCTGATGAACCCGGCGGGCCGGTATATAACTGGAGAGAGATAAAAAATACCGGAACACGTTTAACAACTGTTTCCGGATGTGATGATTGCAGTCAAGTCCAAACTATACCTTTCAGTTTTCCGTTTTATGGCACAGAATATGACAGAATATTTGTTTCTTCAAACGGATTTATTACCTTTGGTTCAGGAAGCGGTCAATATGTAAACTACCCCATACCTTCAATCAATAATCCAGCAAGGCTGATTGCTCCATTTTTCGATGACATCAACCCACGCGCTATGGGCAATATTTATTATCAAGCTAATTCAGACTCTGTAATCGTTCAGTTTGAGAATTGTGCACGGTATGGTGGTAATGGTGTGTACACATTTCAGGTAATCCTACTGAAAAATGGTGATATTGTATATCAGTATAAAGACATGTCAGGATTTCTAAACAGAGCAACGGTTGGTATCCAGAATGAAGCAAGAAATGATGGTTTAGAAATTGTGTACAACGCCCCTTATGTGAAGAATAATCATGCAGTCAAAATTTCACTGATTCCTGAGTGGGCTACAGTGTCCCAGCTTAGTGGCCAAACTGAAGCTGGTGATACATCAAGAGTAATTCTTAGACTTAATGCCACTGACCTTGACCCTTCTGTATACACTACCGAATTAAATGTATATCATAATGTACCAGGAGATGAATCGTCCATTATAGTCCCAATCACGTTAACAGTTTCAGAAGATATAATTGAACCACCTCAGATCATCTCTCATCCTGAGGACCTGACAGTTGAGGAGAATGATACTGCCTGGTTTGAGATATCTGCTCAAGGTACAGACCTCTCCTATCAATGGCAAAAGGATGGTGAAAATATCGATGGAGCTAACGATGCATTTCTAATGGTACCTAACGTAGATAGAATCGATGATGGTGCAACCTTCAGGTGTATAGTCTCTAACTCTGCAGGTACTGTTATTAGTAATGAAGCGCAATTAACCGTAATTGTTCCAAGCAATTACGGATTATTCATTACCGCAATTGGCAGTTCAGCGGAACCAGAGCTCGTTGGGTCTCAGTTCAGATTGGAGGAAGTAAATATTGGTTCTGTAAGTTCCGGCAAAGTCAGCGGCAACAGATTTAACCTGTTTTTAAGATAAGCTATATAACACCTTTAAATATTTATAAAAGGATTTTTCTATGAAAGATAAAATGTTACTCTCTCTGCTCCTTTTTGGGTTGTTTTTTAATGTGTTTGGTAATAGTTTTTCCGATGACCACAGTGATGGTGAACTAAATGGATGGACGATTTACGGGCAACGACCATGGTCTGAAACAGATGGTAGCGCTTTACCCGCAGATGCAAACCCCAATGAAGGGTTTCTAATTAACGATTACGAATGTACTGATGATGGGATAATCGAAGTGAACATGACTGCCGACCAATGGAATGGTAACAGAGCCGGTGTCGTGTTTAGATGGACCGATGTTAACTCCTATTACTACGTTGCTGTACTTCCAGGTAATAGATGGAGCAACCATTTGATTTTTAACCGCAATTCAATGAGTATTGAAACCGCTACTATTGTCGCGCAAAATGACATCGACATGGGTACAACATTCGATCTTAGAGTCGAAATTGAAGGAAACACTTTCAGGTTTTATGTAAATGATACTTACAGAGGTGAAATCACTGATGATACTCATCCTTCCGGAGGAGTGGGTTATGCACAAAGTGCAGAGTGGAACAGGTATAATGCTTATAACAGTATAGCATGGACAGATGTATCTTCTGGGTATAACTTATCGGTAGAAACTGAGGGGCAGGGATCGGTTGATCCTTCAAGTGGTCAATATTCCGAAGGTGATACTGTTACTGTAACCGCAACAGCAGATCCAGGATGGACCTTTTCACATTGGAGCGGTTCTCTGACAGGAACTGATAACCCTCTTATCTTTAATATCGATTCTGATGTCGAACTTACCGCTCATTTCATCCAATTGCCCACCTATTCACTAACAATAAATATTGTAGGTGAGGGTGAAGTCATTGCAGACAGTGGAACTTTTTATGAAGGTGATACCGTTTCACTCTATGCTCAGGCTGCTCAGGGATGGATCTTTTCAACCTGGGACGGCGACCTTTCTGGCTTTATTAATCCAGCGACTATTTTAATGGATGAAGATAAAACCATTACTGCGTATTTCAGCGAACACCTATATTCCCTCTACATTAACACAGAAGGTTCTGGAACTGTAGATCCTGACTCTGGCAGATTTCCTTTTGGGGATACAGTTACCATTATAGCTACCCCTTTACCCGGTAATGCTTTCACTGGATGGAGTGGAGACCTAACTGGAAACGAAAATCCAGCAACTGTTATAATTGACACTAACAAGTCAATAACAGCTAATTTTGAAGAACTTACTTTCGATCTTTCAGTAACAACCGAAGGATCTGGAACTGTTACTCCTGATAGTGGTACCTTTTCCTATGGAGATAGTGTAACACTTACTGCCACCCCGGATGCTGGATGGTTCTTTTATGGGTGGAGTGGAGACATAAGCGGTGATGAGAACCCTGTTACTATAATTATGGATTCTGATAAATCAGTTGAAGCACGGTTTGTACAGAACTTTCACCAGCTGACAGTAGATATTTTTGGAAATGGAACTGTCACTCCAGACTCAGGCTCATTCCCGGAAGGTGACACTGTAATGATCACCGCAACAGCCTCTCCCGGATATCGTTTTTCACACTGGGATGGTGATGCTACCGGAACGGATACAGTAGTATCTATTGTAATACTTTCAGATATTACAATAGAAGCCTATTTTGAAGAGATACCTACCTACACTCTCTCTATCACATCTGAGGGTGACGGTATTGCTGAACCGGATTCTGGTGAATTTATGGAAGGAGAGATTGTTAGAATAACAGCAGTCCCCAACCCCGGTTGGAGATTTGAAAGATGGAGTGGAGATATCGAATCTACCGAGAATCCGGTGATGGTGCAAATGAATTCAGATATTACCGCCACTGCCCATTTTATTCAAACACCTGTATATGAAGTAATCATAACTGCAGAAGAAGGTGGAACGGTTACTCCTGACACCGCACTGGTTAATGAAGGTGATAGCCTTTTAATCACAGCCACTCCCCTTCCAGGTTATGCCTTTGAACGCTGGAGTGGTGATATTACTGGCTCACAAAATCCAATTAGTATCATCGTAGAAAGTGATATGGTAATTACCGCCCACTTTGTTGATTACATCCCACCTGTTCCAAACAGAGAAAAATTAAGTATCAGTGCCAAAATATTCGACAGTGAAGGAAATCCAGTTGGTGAAAGCAGTGCAGATACTTTGGATGTAGTAATCAGACTTTATAACCACCCTGAAGAAGGAGCCATGAGATATGAAGAGTTCTTTCTTACTTCTGAAGAAAAGGGTATAATTGTAACCAGAGGAAACCTTGTAGCAAGACTTGGAGAAGGAAGAAGTGACTATGAATTAGGAATTGTTCTTAGTGACAACCCCCATCTTTGGGTCGAAATTACAATTGGTGATGATTCACTTGGAAGGATTCCTCTTACAGGAGCTGCGTACGATTTATCTACTATGCCATAAGTTCTCAGAGGGGTGTATAGGTTTTTTTTTGCAGGCAGATATATTTCTGCCTGCTTTTTTTTCTGAATTTGAGTACAGGCAACCGTGCACAAGACCATACAGATTGTTCTCTTTAAATTCTTCCATCTTTGGTAAAACACTATTCTTTTCTGGCTCTCATTTTGCTTTAGTAACAGCTACTTGAAAAATTTCAAAACAATCGCTGATACAAAGGAGGACTGCTGTGCAAAACTTCCCCACACTTCTGTCACCAGGACAGATCGGTTCACTAAAGTTGAAGAACAAAGTTGTTATGGCACCAATGGGCACACTTCTCTGCGGCCCGGGGGGAGAACTTACAGATCACTTTATTAAGTACTATGAAGAGAGAGCAGCTGGTGGCACGGGATTAATCATTGTGGAAGTAGCCTGTGTAGAACCTGAACTTGGAAAAGCGGTGGCCACTCAGGCACGCATTGATGATAATCGCTTTATCTCCGGACTCAGCCGGCTGGCTGGTGCTGTCCAAAAATATGGTAGTCGTGTCTTTGTGCAACTTCATCACGCCGGCAACCAATCCAACTCTCAAATCACCGGCGGCAAACAGATTGTAGCCCCCAGTACCGTAACCAATGCTGCTGTTGGTGAGGAGCCCAGAGAGCTTTCAACCGAAGAAGTTAAGGGTCTTGTGGAAAAATTTGTTTCAGCAGCAGAAAGGGCGCAAACTGCTGGTCTGGATGGAGTAGAGCTCCATGGTGCACACGGCTATCTTATCTGTGAGTTTCTAAGCCCTCATACAAACAGACGCACCGATGAATACGGCGGGAACTTTGAGAACCGAATGCGCTTTGTTAATGAAATAATTGCCGGCATTAAGCAGAGGTGTGGAAACGATTTTCCGGTGTGTGTGAGATTCAGTGCTGATGAGTTTACCGGAAGAGGAATCGATCTTAAGCAGGGTACAGAAATAGCCCAGGCACTGGAGAGTGCTGGTGCAGATGCATTGCATGTCAGTTGTGGTACCTACGAAAGTCTCCATACTGTAATTGAGCCCATTATGTACCATGAGGGCTGGAAGGTGTATCTTGCTGAGGCTGTAAAAGAGGTGGTCAAGATTCCGGTAATCACTGTGGGCGCTATAAAACTGCCATCAACTGCAGAAAATATTTTGGAAAGTAAAAGAGCGGATTTTGTAGCTGTAGGAAGAGCCCTTCTCTGTGATTCACAATGGGTCAATAAAGCTTCAGAGGGCAAAGAAGATGAAATTATCCCCTGTATTGGTTGTATGCACTGTACGGACACAATATTTTCCTCCAGAAGAATACAATGCGCGGTAGATGCTCGTACGGGAAGAGAACTGGAATTCGACCATAGTCCACAAGACGGCAATGGGCGGGTTGTATCAATCATTGGTGGTGGTCCGGCAGGTATGGAAGCTGCCCGGGTATTAGCAAATCGCCACTTTCGCCCAATAGTCTACGAACAGGAACAGCAGATGGGGGGAGAACTAAATCCCGGCTGCACCCCCCCGGATAAAAAACCGATCCGTCAGTACAGAGATGCACTCATCAGAAATACAGAATGCATGGAGATAGCCTTAAGAACCGGAACCGAGGCTACCCCTGATCTTGTCCGGGGTGATAACCCGTATGCGGTAATTGTTGCTGTTGGAGGAAAGCCTATTATCCCTCAGGACATTTCTGGCATAGACAGTGAGCGGGTAGTAAGCGCTCTTGAGGTGCTCAACAATCCCGATATGATAGAAAGCGGATCAAAGGCAGTTGTTGTTGGTGGTGGTATGACCGGGTGTGAAACAGCAGAGTTACTAGAAAGCAGAGGAATTGACGTTTCAGTTGTGGAAATGCTACCAGAAATTGCTGTTGAGGAAAGTAACATCTCAAAAGTCGCTATGATTGAAAAGATGAAAAACAGTAAAATAGAGCTTCTTACAGGTCATAAGCTTATTGCTGTTCATGACAGACAGCTTGAGCTTCAGAGAACCGATGGTGAAGGTGGAACAAAGATCAGTGCCGATTATATCATTATTTCTCTTGGCTTAGAAAACAAAGAAACACAGCCCTGGACAGAAGCTTTTGAGCGGTGTATAGTTGTGGGTGATGCGCTTAAACCATCCAATGTTGCATTTGCCATAAGAACAGCTTTTGATGCGGCATTTACGCTCAGGTAGTGTTTAACCGTAATCTCTTAGAGATTGGTTTTATCTCTTTTTAGTTCCCTTCAATATGAGGGGTACCACCTGTATCCTTCATATTAAGGCAATTTCATAATGAGGGAGGAAAGTATGAAGGTAAATGAAATTATGACAAAGGGTGTCGAAGGTATCAAAACAACAGATACGATTCTGCATGCATGTCAGCGTATGCGTGATCTGGATATTGGCGCTATTCCGGTTTTTGATCAGGACAATGTTATAGGCGTTGTGACAGATCGTGACGTTGCGGTCAGGGTAATAGCTGAACAACTTAACCCTGCACATACCTCTGTTGGAGAAGTGATGAGCAAGGATGCTAAAACCTGTGCAGAGGACACTGAAGTTGAGGAAGCGGCACGTGTGATGGAAAACTACAAAATCAGACGGTTGTTTGTTACCGATTCAACAGGTGCTCTTACCGGCATTGTATCGTTGGGAGACCTTGCTGCAAAAGGCGGAAAGGAAATAAGTGCAGAGATACTCTCCGAAATTTCTCAGCCAATCGGACCTCACCGATAGCTAACAGGGTTGTTTGTGCGGATATGCAGCGTACATATCCGCACTTTACTATCTTCTCTACTCCTAATAGTTTATAGTCATTACCGGTGTAGATTACTCAACTAAATCACCCAAAGTAACCCCTTCAAGCCTTATATCATCAAGCCAGATCTCATCACCGAATCCCTCAGGCATAAAGGAGATCCACTGGAGCCTCCCCGCAACGCTTTCCCAGGTTGGGTTCTCACTGTTTTGATCCCAAATATGGAATCTATCCGGTGTTACTACAAATTGGGTCCATTCTGAGCTCAGTTCAACCGAAAAAGATGCCTGGGGGAAATCACGGTTGTCACCCTCTTCACCATGTAGCCGTAATGTAAGATGATCATTACCTTTAGCACGAAAAGTAACGGCTTCAATACCTTCCAGACCATTTTCTGAAGCAGAAATTTGTGAACCGATAATAAGATAGAAATATTCAGAGGGTACATTATAATGAAGGTTAAGTGACCTGCCCTCATAAGCACCTTCTGTGACCAAAGCATCCTCAGGGGGAATATAGGAGGTATCAGTTTCTCTTGACTGAGGAAAGGTAACTTGGACATTGTTACACTTAACGATATACCAGGTACCAAGATCCAGCTCCGGAACAAGCATATTATCTCTTGTACCATCATTAAAATCATCAATTAAAACCCCGGTGCTATCTTCCAGGTCTGTATTCGATATGACTATTTCTGTCGTATCGGATTTCAGGAGATGAACTGTATCCAGAAAAGATAGTGAGTCATCAAACATAGTAAAAACCCTGTATACCCCTGGAGCAATAGTATTAAAAATGAATTCTCCGGGCAAAACACTCTCAGCTTGATAATCACTACCTTCAATAAATAGGTAATCCGGTATGCTGTCTGAATTTTCAAATAACACCTTGAGTGTTGAATAATATAACAACGCAACGGTATCGTTACTTTCATCAGATATTGTAAAATCGGGTATAAATGCTCCTTCATTCTCACTATCAATTACAAGGTTATAGGAGGTAGACCTAGGTTTTTCGTTAAGGATAACAATTCCCTGTTCATTACTCAAAAAGGTGTACTCGGCCACTTCGTTTCCAGTCTGCACATTTTTAACCCACTGCTCACTATCGACGAAACGTACCCTTGCATTTTCAGCCGGCCTCATATTCTCATTCAATACAAGCAGTGAATCATAGACGGGTGGCAGCGAGTCTGAGTGTTCAATATTTAGCTCTGTGGTTCGGGACCTTTCTAACTCTATTTGCGCCAGGGGCAGATACCGGCCGTTAGTTTCTGTAAGCACTTCATAACTACCAGGGGCCACCCCGGAGAAGGAATATTTACCTGTAACCTGATCGACACTGGCCAAATAATCGGTGCCCTGAAGACGAACGGTTTTGGGTAAGCTGTCGGGGTTTTCAAATCTGCCCTGAAAAAATGCATGAGCTACAAGCACAACAGTATCGGTTTTTCCAGAAGGATCAAAATGAGGAATAAATCTTCCTGAGTTCTCATCATCAATAAGCAGATTTAGATATTTTTGAGGCATTTGCTCTTTATCTATTGCAATTTTGCCCTCTTCGTTGCTAAGAAAGGTATGTGCAGTAACTTCTTTGCCGGCTTGAAGGTTTTCTAACCACTGTTCACTGTAAATAAATCGCACTTTGGCATTGTGTACAGGTTCCTTATCTTCAGAGATGACAACCATGGCATAGGTATTTACAGTTTCTGAACCTCCCGGACCTGTGACCTTATCAGTAGTACACATCAAAAAAAGAACGGATCCTACAGTTAAGAGAATATGTATAGCCGTAATTATTGGACTGCCTTTCACTTCTTCTCTCCAGCTCTTTTTTTAACGCTTGCCACAGGTATTAACTGCAGATTCAGTTGATAAACTCTGTTTGGTTCCTTCCCGCTCTCCATTACTCTGCGTAGCAGGGTTTTGCGAAACTCCTCGATCATCTCCTTATATTCTACAATCTCCTCCTCAGAAAGTGAAATCGTAAGCGAAGAAATATCCCGAATTTCAGGGGAATCGTTTAGAAGAGATCGCTCACTTAGTTTTATCGTCTGCTGCTGAAAATTTCTCACCGCATACATTCGCCAGTCTCCCCCACCACTGATAAACGTGTCGGTTAGCTTAAAACTGTTGTCTTCATCTTTTTCAATAAACCCCAGTTTAAGGAGCAGTTCAACAGCTTCCTTTGCCTGTTCACCTTTTATGGGGGGCGAAAGCATGCTTCCAAGCTTCTCGTAATCACCATCAAAACCGTGAAAAGCCAACAGCACTCTGATTACAGAATAGTACCATTGGTTGAAAAAATGATCCTGATCTGGTTTCACCTGAGGAAGAGAAAGCCCCTTTAGGGCCATCAATTTTTCGTAATAAAGGCTTACTTCGCTGCCAATTTTCGCCTTATTAAAGCGAACCAGACAGGTAAAATACTCCTTTTCCCGATCTTCAAGGTTTAAAAATTTAATAAATGCAGGAAGCAGGCGCTCTGATATATGCCGTTGGCCCTGAAGAATTTTAACCAGCTGTCCGGGATCTATTTTAAGTCGCTGCGCTATTAAGCGATTGGAAAACCAGGGGCGCTCCCGGCGCATATCATCAAAGCGTTCCTTTAGGTATTGTCGATAATCGAGTGAATCAAATAATCTGCACATACCATATAATATATACTGGTTCCAAAATTTGTATACTAAAACTTTGTTCAAAGTGGTGGCAGGGCTGCCAATTTTAACCAAAGGTTATCCCCTTTCGAATCAGGTGCGATGTCCATCAGAGCCAATCAGGCACTCTACCAAATGCTACAAATCCGCAGGTATGGTGCAGAACATGAGAGGTAAGTGTTAAAAAATTTTTAAAACAATCATAACACTTCAAAAAACGATTAAACCACCAAACCCTTTTCTTAAACGTATTTATGCGATTATTTTCTTGAGATCACTCTTCAAGCCCCTTTATTTTTTTAAAATGGAGCCATCCTATGCACTACGGTTACTTTGATGATAAAAAAATGGAGTATGTTATAACTCGCCCGGATACCCCTGAGTCCTGGAGTAACTATTTGGGATCCACAGAGTATGGAGCGATAATCACTAACAATGCAGGTGGCTATGGATTCTATAAATCCGGTGCCGATGGACGTTTTTTGCGCGTAAGATTCAACAGTGTCCCAATGGACCAGCCGGGAAGATACATATATATCCGCGATAACGAAAACTCTGATTTCTGGTCGGCATCATGGCAACCCGTAGGAAAACCGCTCGAAGAGTATGAATCGGTGTGCCGCCACGGCACAGCTTATTCAGTATTTGAATCCAGATACTCTAAACTACATACTGAAACCACCTATTTTGTCCCCCTGGATCAAAAGTTTGAATACTGGAAACTAAGGATCACCAATGAATCTGACACTAAGCGCTCACTCTCGGTGTTTACTTACTGTGAATTTGCCAACAACTGGAACACCAATCAGGATCTGGTGAATCTTCAGTACTCAACATTCATTGTCAAAGGTTCACGCAAGGACAACATGCTCAGAATCATCACTCATGAAAATTTATTACATTCAAAAAGTGAAGATGACAGCGTGATGCAGTGCTGGATGGCCATGGTGGGGTCTCAAATCGATGGTTACGATACAAGTCGCGAATCGTTTCTGGGACGATATAACGGGTATCACAACCCTCAGGCTGTAAGCCGGGGAAAGTGTTCAGACAGTGATGCTTATGGTGACAATGCATGCGGATCATTTCAGAGCAATATAGTGCTTAATCCCGGTGAGAGTAAAGAGATTCTGATCATGCTCGGTGTGGGAGATACTGCCACTGAAGGCAACAAGGCGGTTGCGGAGTTTGGATCTGTAGAGAGAGCCAATAAAGAACTAGCAGCTCTGAAGGATAACTGGCACAGCAAACTTTCATCCTTTAAAGTTACAACACCCGATAAAGAGTTTAACAGCACCATCAATGTGTGGGGCTTATACAATTGCCTGATCAACTTTTTTTGGTCAAGATCTGCAAGCCTCATCTATAATGGAGAGCGCAATGGGCTTGGTTTCAGAGATTCGGTTCAGGATATCCTTGGAGTTGCAGCAGCAGTCCCCGAAGAAGCTTTGAAGCGAGTGGAGTTAATGCTTACCGGGCAATTAGCTAATGGTGGAGCGATTCCGGTGATAAAACCATTCGCCCACAATCCTGGCCATGAGTTGCCACCAGATCCGCAAAAGTTACGATCGGATGATTGCCTGTGGTTTTTTAATGCAGTTCCTGCTATCGTAGCAGAAACCGGAGATTTTGATTTTTACACTAAGGTTCTCCCCTATGCCGACAAGCAGGAGGATACTGTCCTTGGGCACCTTCGACGGGCACTGGAGTTTAACCTTGAAAGAAGAGGGAAAAATGGACTCCCCTGTGGGCTGCATGCAGACTGGAACGACTGTCTGCGACTTGGCTATAAGGGTGAGAGTCTTTTTGTTGCATTTCAGCTACGGTATGGATTGAGTGTCTATGAAGAGATCTGCCTTAAAATGGGTAAAACTGATGAAGTATCCTGGGCGGTAAAAAAACGAGAAGAACTGGAAGGATGCATTCAGTCTGTCGCCTGGGATGGTGAATGGTTTATCTGGGCAATAGGTGAGGATGGAACGGTGTATGGTACTAAGGAATATGATGAGGGACAGATCTATTTAAACACTCAGGTGTGGGCGGTTATAAGCGGTGCGGCATCAAAAGAACAATCGAGCAAATGTATGGAGAGTGTAAAAAGGTTGCTTGCTACAGAGTATGGCCTGATGCTTTGTGCGCCACCATTTAAAAAGACACCAATCGATGTCATGAGGTCGGTGGTGTTCAATGCAGGAATTAAGGAGAATGCCGGTATTTTCAATCATACGCAAGGATGGGGAGTCATAGCTGAATGTATTCTGGGCAATGGTGATAGAGCTTATGAATACTGCAGAGCAAATATGCCTGCAGCCTACAACGACAAAGCCCAGATACGACAAATGGAGCCCTACGTTCAGGGGCAGACCACCTATTCATCCTATTCTCCACGGGCCGGCAACAGCAGAGTATCATGGCTCACAGGCGCTGCTTCCTGGTCCTATTTCAGCGCAACACAACATATACTTGGAATAATCCCGATGTATGAAGGTATAAAAATCAACCCCTGTATCCCCAGCCACTGGGACAAGTTTACTGTAGCAAGAATTTTCAGAGGAAAAGCACTCAACATTGAAGTTTTAAACCCTCAAAATGTAAATAAAGGTGTGATAGAGATATTTCTTAATAATGAAACCATAAAAGATAATTTTATATCGGTTGAAAAACTCAAAAGCCAAAACGACATTAAAGTTTTGCTTGGTAAGTAAAACAGGTCTGTCAGTTTCAGACCTAATTCACTGTAACTTCATCTTGAGTACAAGCCCATATATTGTGCCCAATCGATTACGTGATTTTTCATACTACCTTCAACCAAACTGCGGGAGCATCCATCAGGTAAACCAAGCTGCTTATCCAGAGCATAAATTTTAAAAAAGTAACGATGTGTTCCTGTCCCCGGACAGGGACCACCGTACTGATGGTTGGTGAAGTCATTAAGCCCCTGTTTGCCCGGAATGCTGTTTGCATCTATACTGCTGATTACTGGTATATCATAAACAACCCAATGAGTAAAAAGTCCTTTTAGCGAATCAGGATCATCCATAATCAATACCATACTAACAGTCGTATCAGGTATTTGCTCAATATTCAAAGGAGGATTTATATCATCTCCATCGCAGGTAAATTTTACAGGAATCCTCTCACCATCATTAAATGCATTACTGGACACTTTCATTCCATGTCTCCTTTTTCTATGTTTTTACTTTGAAACAAATGGTATACATAACTTTAAACAATAAGAGTAAGATCAAAATTGCCCCTTGGTGCTTCCTGTATTGCTTCTTTAAATTCGCTACAATTTAGATAATCCCAGTCATTTTTTTGATGTGGATGAGCAAGCAACTCTACAGTATATTCTTTTGACAAAGAGATGATATTTTGTAGCTTTTCTAATCTATTATGTCCAGTTTTGTTACTAATCTGCTGTATATGAAAAAAATAATCACTACATAGGTATCTTTTTTGCAGTAGCTTATCAATCATAAAGCGATATCCTTTATTGAGCTTATTCTTTTCACCTTTAAAAAAGGAATTATTCCTACGTACCCATATATTATGTGGAAGTAAATCACTGATCAGCATATTCGCACAAAGATGCATATGATTATGTCCATCGATTCGGCCTGGAACACACTGATATAACTTAAAATACTCTTCACATTGAGCATTAAACACGTACTCAAACTCATTTTTTAACAGCGGATTATAGATATAGGGAGCAATCTTGCTGCTGCGAAGATAGTTAACTATTTTTTGCTGGGATTCAATGAGTCGTCCAGCTCCTGAATATCCATTAAAAGGAGTGGTAAAATTTATATGGAGAGCAGCCGCTAATCCACTGCTTAAAACTTTATCCGCAGCCCTTTCAGAATCGTTCATAAAAACCATCGCGCTAATCGAATCTACCACATTTCTGTCTATACACTCCTGAATCAGATTTGTAGTAGTTTCAGATGCACCCCAGTCATCTGCATTTATATAAAGCATTTTTGTAACTGCTCCTATTTGTATTTAGCAAATCACACCTTCATCTGTTATTGTCTTATCAACAATCCTTATGATGTCGCTCTGCTCACTTATTTTTTCGAGTTTAAGAGTAAGCAAACTTTTATCCTCTTCGACTATTTTTTCTTCAAATGGCAGTTCCTGAAATACCCGTACAAGCGGCCCGTTTTTCTTTGTCCTTACCAACACCAGTTCAAGACTGCTACAACCTCTTTGCTTTTGGTTTCTCCCAAGCCATTCAATAAACGTGTGTTCAACCTTCTTCTGAGCTACTCTGCAGGATATTACAAAATCCATGATTCTAGGTACCCTGGCGGTTTGATCAATACTACAGAACCCAATTATTCCGTATTCACCAAATTTATCCCTGCACTGAAGAGCCAAACACAGATAGCCCTTTTTACCAAGTAACTCTTCAAACTCCTCGGCCGAATATCTCCTTGAAGAGAGATTTAGCTGATTAGATCGTTGTACCAGTTCAAGACAACGGTGTTTATGTTTTGTCTCAAGTGGCCTGAAAATTTCAAGCTCCATTCGACACTCTTTTAAAAATGTGGTATAATCACCCGAAAATTGCTCTTTCACTCTTTCCCTCTGAACCTGATTGAGGTAACTTATTCGTCTCATTTTGCTTGCATCTGTCACTGGAACATCAAATTCAGGGTTTTGCAGTAACTCTAAAACCTCTTTATCACTGTACAATCTTACCTGTGGATGTGAAGCTTTAATCTCAGCTCTTTCAAACGCTGAATCATCTATTATGGCAAATGTGTTAAGGTCAATATTTATTTTTTTTGCTATCGTTGATAGGTTTTCACTTTTGGGAGCCCAATTAATTGCCGGATAGATAAAATACTGCTCAATACCATATTTTTCCAAAACACTCCAGGCCTCTTCATAGTTATTTTTACTGGTTACAGTTTGTATAATACCTCGTTCATCAAGTTTTTTAATGACTTCAATATGCTCCTGAGGAATTACCATATTGCTTTCTCCATCTTCGATAAGAGTACCATTCCAAAGTGTGTTGTCAAGATCCCAGGCAACACACTTAACCTTTTCAGCGGGCTTCTCTTCTTTTTTAGGATTCAAACTGTTGCTCGTTTTCTTTTCGACAAAATCAAGCCAGGTAAATACCATTCTGACATTTAAGTCATTCTCAGGATAGATTGTGATACTACCAGTAGAATTAAAGTTTTTTATCGGAATTTCTCTGTAGTTATGCCCTGGTGTAATTAATACAGAATCCCGAAAAATGATTGTTTCTTTTGAATGTTCTATCTGAAGTTTAAATGAAGTTTCATAAAATGAGTAACATTCCATTACAAAACAATCTGGCTTAAAATCATTATCTTTACTTTTTATTTTTGTTAACACCTTTTCTCTTAAAAGGGTATGTAATTTATATAAATTTCTCTGCGGATTTCTAAATGTAATCCTAAACCACTCCAAAGGATTAAATGGGTTAGAAATTCTATACATTGCATTAACAAATCTGGCCATGAGAATGTCTATTTTTGCTATTTTTCTATATTCCGAAGGAGATAGTGAAGCATTATAAAGAGAGGTGCCCAGTTTTGCCCACTTTTTAAATCTTACATCGATACCATAAGGAAGAAGACCTGAAAAATGTGGATTAGGATACAAACCATAATTTACTCGTACACAGCGTTTATCCTTTCGGGGAGCATAAATCGGACAGGTATGGTAACACTCCGGAGGAGAACACTCAAGACAATGTTCTCTCCAGTATAAAAGCTTAACTCTGTTAACATCTTTTATACCTAGCCTGCTTTTAACTTTTTCAGGTATACTTTTTTCCGATTTCCATAGCCTTTTATTGGCAAATTCAGGTTCCCACATTTTCTAAAACCATTCCTTTCAAATGCACCTCAACTTTAGTTAGTATCTATATTTTACTCTTTTATAAAGGACCGGTCTTTTATCGTGTTTATTCCCAGTGTACCAAGTATAAGACCAATATGATCAAAACTTTTTACAAGATAATTCATAAAATGGTGATGACCTGCAATATATAGCAGAGGTAAAGTTATACTATAAAGTGTAAAAGCAGTGAATGACTTTAACACCGAAGAGGAGAATAAACTAATTCGCTTAGCATTGAGGGTGCCGCGCAGTAACGCACGTTGTAGATGGTACCTTCTCTTAAACCTGTTAGGTGGTACAGTCTCATAAACCACCCCCTCATCACACCATATAAATTTGTATTCCCTCTTTAGGGCTTTTCCAAAGAAATCAGTGTCTTCCCCCCCACTCAAACCAAATTGTTCATCAAAAACCATATCGGAATCTTTGAATACTGATCTTCTAAAAAGGACATTTCCGGTACGCATAAAGACAGTATTTTTAAGATTAGTGCCTGTATTAAATCTTTTTCTTTGGCATAACCCACTTTTTACCAACCATTGCGGTGCCCCATCTTCAAAATGGGGTACTACTGGCCCCAACACCCCATCAGCATCATAGCTGATACAGGATTGATACATATTTTTAAGCCAGTCTTTATCAGGGAATTCATCATCATCTATAAATACCAGAAACTCCGTACTAACATTATTTACCGCAACATTCCGTGCCCTGGCGATATTTGTAACCGGTTCCACAAAATAGTGCAGTTTATAACTGACCGTATTAATCAGGTCACCGATCACTTCTCTTGCAGATTCTTCACAGTCGTTATCAACCACATTAACTCTAAAGTCCGCAATATTTGCACAGTCCTGAGCATCGAGTGCTTTCAAAAGTTTCTCCAGCATTTCAGGACGTTTGTAGGTACAAGTACATACTGTTATCTGAGGTAGCATAAAAAGAGAAGCCTCCTGCTTTTAAATATATTGCGTTAAGAATGGCAAAATGCATGCCATAAGGCCCTAAATACTATGTGGCGGACCTACCCCCCTTAGTAAATACAGTATCATTCAAAACCACTCAGTCTCTGTATAAACACCATACCTTTTAATAACTCAAAAAGTCTGCCAAATGCTGTATTTACTACTATGTTACGCACTTTCTGAGGCTACAACGAACACTTTTTCTTTGTGAATGTACTTCTTTATTTCCATCCACTCATTTTTACTGTTCTTTATCTTTATTGAGGTGAGTGTATAATTTGTTTAGGTAAGAGTTGTGGAACCAGGAGATTTTCCCGCGTTCAAGGATGATTAAAAGGTGTTTGGGTTAGATCTACTAATGCAACTATGATCGATAGGGGATTGAATACTTTGTCCCTAGCTAAACACCAGATTGCTAGTGTTTATACTATTTTTTGCAAGAGAGGGTAAAGATTGCATGCAGATACCCACAAATTTCCAACAAACATCGAAAAGGATCATAGCTTAATTGTACGTATATGCTTTGCTTAAGCTATTAGTTTCAAATGTTTACGCCCAGTGGCCCGAATACCATTTCAAAGTTTGCTCAAATGGCCTTTACATGCCCAAAAGTCTAAGAGTGAAAATTCTCAGACTTTTAGGCTACGACCCTATTCTAAAAAGGAAGTATGTTTCACTGGGTAATATCGTTTTCTAAACTGTATTGAGCAAATTCCCAGTTTATCATGTTATTGACCACAGCAGCGACATATTCCTGGCGCTTATTCTGATAATCTAAATAGTATGCGTGCTCCCACACATCAATCCCTATAATTGGTTGTAACCCTTTAGCCAATGGATTTTCTGCATTAGGGGTTTTTATTACCTTTAACCCTTCTCCGTCTTTCACAAGCCAGGCATATCCACTGCCAAACTGGGCTATTGCAGCCTGAGAAAACTCATTTATAAAGCTCTCGTAGCTTGAAAAAGAAGATTCTATGGCTTGCATCATAGTTCCCTGAGGTTTTTTACTGCCCCTTGGGTCTAAACAGTTCCAATAAAACCAGTGATTCCAAACCTGAGCGGCATTGTTAAAGAGCTTTTGAAATTCCTTGTTATCACTGGTGGAGTTAATAATTTCAACCAGATTTGATTTCTCAAACTGAGAACCTTTAATCAAATCATTGGTGGTATCAACGTATTTTTGATGATGTTTCTGATAATGAAAGGACAGCGTTTTTTCTGAAATGTGAGGTGCTAAAGCTTCTAATGAGTACGGTAGGGGTGGAAGTGTGAATGGAGCATTGGCTTTAATTTCATTCAGACCGGCGATTTCCATGAATAGGGCCTCCTGTATAAAGTTTTAGCTATAGGTTTATAAGATAATAGTACCCCCAGACATCGATTGGTATCCGGGGGAATAAATAACAGATTATTGGGCTGCGCGAGTTGCGCGCTTTGGAGTTGTCCTGGATTCTGAAAGGCGCCAAATTGCAAATACTGTAACTGCTATTCCTACAATTAATAAATTGGCCTGGGTTATTAAAGCCGGTATAAACCCCGAAAGTATGAGCCATAACCCAAGTATTCCATTGATTATCCCCTGCCAGCTCTTTTTGGGTCTCCAGAACCCAAAAACCGCCATAACTATACCGGTTATGATGAAGTTGGTTGGATGAACCAGCGGTATTGAAAATGAAGAAAAAAGTGCCCATAATCCAGCTATGATATTAATCCATGGTTGAAACATAGCAGTTCTCCTTTCGCTTCAAAACCAAAATACTACCCCTAACTAACGCAATAACTATTCCACTGCTGTAGCTTTTATCTATCTGCTTACCGTTTCTATATATATACTACGATTCATTCCCTTGTTAGATTATCTTTGATTACTACATATTTTGAATACAACAGGAGATGAATATGTTTGATGAAAAAAAAGTACCCAAATTTGATTACAAAAACGTACTTTATATCTGAACACTTAAGCTAGGGAGTAATTTATGCCACTTTTTGAATATCGTTGTCAGAATTGTGACAATTTTTTCGAGGAACTCATCACAAATGAACAAAACTCAAACATCAAATGTCCCAAATGTAGTTCAAACAAAACAGTGAAGCAATTTTCTACTATAGGGGCAATATCAATGGGGAGCACTTCTATGCCGGATTGCTCGGGCGGATGTGGCTCAATGCCATCATGCTCAACAGGTGCTGGATGTCCGCATGCTATGTAGAAGATTTTTTTGTTCAGTAAAATGCTATATTGAATCCATGACTTGAGAAATTATCCCACCTGCAACGACTTTATCGTCTTTGTACAGAACAGCTGATTGCCCGGGTGCAACAGCCCGAACCGGGTCGTTAAATTGGAGAACAGCACACTGTTTTTGGAACCTACTGAGGGTAGCCTCAACGGGGCTGCCTTTATACCGTATCTGGACCCGATACTTCCCACCCTCAACCGGAGCATCTTTTCCCCAAAGCATGTCATCAACTCGAATAATGCTTGAGAACAGATCTTCATCAACAGCAGCCACCACGGAGTTATCCTCTACCCTAATTTCCTTTACATACATTCTTTTTCCCAGTGCCCCAAGACCCTTGCGCTGTCCAACTGTGTAGAACGCAATTCCCTGATGTTGACCTATTTCATTTCCCCATACATCCAGTATTGGACCTGATTTATTTGTGATACCTGCATTCTGTTTCAAAAATGAAGCGTAGTCACCTTCCGGTATAAAACAAATATCCTGGCTTTCCTGCTTGGATGCAGTAGGGAGTGCATATCTTTGGGCAATTTTACGTACTTCACTCTTTTCCATATTGCCCAGTGGGAAGAGGATCTTTTCTGTTTCTGAGGCAAAAACCGGGTATAGAAAATATGACTGGTCCTTCTTCTCATCCCTGCCCCGTATAAGGTACCCATTATCCATAACAGCGTAATGACCAGTGGCCAAATATTCACACCCTAATTCTTTAGCTTTTTTCATCAGGAAATCAAATTTAAGAAAATAGTTGCATCTGATACAAGGATTTGGAGTACGACCATAACTATACTCCTTTACAAAGTTATCGATGACTGTTTCTTGAAAAGGGGCAAGTGCATTTATTACATAGTGCGGTATTTTGAGTTTATCTGCAACCATTTTAGCATCTCTTGCTGCATCAAAACCACAGCATGATTTGCTGAACTCATCACAAATCTGCTCATTGTCCATCAGCTTCATAGTAACCCCACACACATCATAGCCCTGCTCTAATAACAGCGCAGCAGTAACAGAGGAATCAACTCCCCCACTCATTGCTGCAAGCACCCTTTTCACTAACAAACTCCTTTACATAGCTCTGGTTGTAACAGTTATAAGTCTAATTATTCTCTAATGGGTAATATTAAATTCTGAAGAGTCTTTTTTAACTGGTTTATCTTTTATTTCTATATCAGTAACCCTGGCCAGTGCTGGACCTTTCTTGAGTTGGGCTGCAAATTGATCCAGTTCACTCTCCTGTCCCTGCGCCTCAAGCTCTACAGAACCATCATGGCGATTTTTTACCCACCCACTAAGATTAAAACTAGTAGCAAGATCGGAGGTAAAGTACCTAAACCCAATTCCCTGAACATTTCCTTTGATAAGCATATAAACTCTTTTCATATTATTCTCCTTTAGAGCTTATTTACGCATAAAAAAATTCAATATAATTGTGAGAATAACACTCAGAAAAATTGAAGTTGCAAAGGGGATATAGATTTTAAATCTTTCATTTCCAAGCTGTATATCGCCTGGTAGTTTTCCGATCGGGAACTTATCGCTGAGCATAAAAACGAGACCCAGAACGATAATTACCGTGCCAGCAATAATAAGAAATCGCCCTAATTCTACCCAGTTCATAACTCCTCCTATGAAATATTGGTTAAGTAAAGAGGTTTGTCTGCGATCTGTTCTGAGGAGGTATACGTGCAAAGTGCTTGTATGTTTTCTCAGTGACTTCTCTTCCTCTTGGTGTTCTTTTGAGAAACCCAGACTGAATCAAAAAGGGCTCATAAACCTCTTCTATCGTATCTGATTCTTCAGCTACTGCCACAGAAAGCGTATTAAGGCCAACAGGTCCTCCCCCATAGTGATCAATAATAGAGAGTAATATACTTCTATCCATTTCATCGAGACCACACCTGTCGATCCCCAAGAGGTTCAGGGTTTTATTAACTATTGGCACATCAATGTTTCCGTTTCCTTTAACCTGAGCAACATCTCTGCATCTTCGTAAAAGTCTGTTTGCAACTCTTGGAGTTCCTCTGGAGCGTTTTCCCAGTTCCAGAGCCGCATCCTTTTCACATTGTATACCAAGAATAGAAGCAGATCGAAGAATCACCTTCATTAGTTCATCTGCAGAGTAATAGGAGAGTCTGCAGACATACCCAAAACGTGCATGCATAGGAGAAGTCAACATACCAGCTCTGGTTGTTGCACCTACAAGTGTAAAGGGCTTAAGATTCAAACGTATTGAGCGTGCTGCAGGTCCTTCGCCTATAGTGATATCAAAAACAAAATCCTCCATTGCCGGATACAGAAACTCTTCTACAACCCGGTTAAGTCTGTGGATTTCATCGATAAAGAGTATTTCTCTTGGTTCCAAATTAGTCAGGTTACCTGCGAGGTCCCCTTTTTTCTCCAAAACAGGTCCCGAAGTGGTGTGTACTTCAACACCAAGTTCGGATGCCAGTATTCTTGACAGGGTAGTTTTACCGAGCCCAGGAGGACCACAGAAGAGAACATGGTCGAGTGCTTCACCTCTTTGCTTTGCAGCCTCGACAAAAATTCCCAGATTTTCTTTTATTGACTCCTGGCCGACAAAGTCACTGAATTGCTCAGGTCTAAGTGCGTTATCAAACTGAACTTCTTCATTATCCCTGTTGTTTCCAGAGAGTATTCTTTGTTGCTGATCTTCGTTCATTTCGCATTTCCAGTTATATTACCTGAAGAGCCATTTTGATCCATTCATCAACAGCTGCATCGCTTGTGATCACCTCTTCAACACGGGCCATTGCGCGACCAACCTGTTTATCATTATACCCCAGAGCAACCATAGCGGCAAATGCTTCGTCCCGCAATGGCAGTGAGTCTTTGGATATAACAGAACTCTTTTTTGAAGAAGAAGGGATACATTCTATGTTGGATGAGAAATCTTTCAGTTTATCTTTAAGTTCAACGATCAAACGCTGTGCTGTTTTTGCCCCTATTCCGGGTACTTTTTCAAGAGCAGAGGGGTCTGAGGCATTTACGCTTGAAACGAGCCTTTCTACACTTACCCCCGAAAGTATACTAATAGCTACTTTGGGGCCAACTTTGCTTATATTAATCAAATGACGAAAAATTTCTCTATCTGATCTGGAGCTGAACCCATACAGCTTTACAGCATCTTCCCGAACATAATAATGAATAAAGAGTTTTACTTCCTCGCCTTCATCGGGTAACAGTTCAAATGTTGAGATAGGGATAATCACCGAATACCCTACCCCGCTACATTCAATTGCTACCTGCATTAATTCTTTTTCAGAAAGAATTCCACGAATATATTCTATCATACCGTTTTTTCCTGTAAATCAGCGAGTTGTTTTTAATGCAAAGAGTTGTTTACTACACTGAAAGTCGCACAGAGCCACAGCAAGCGCATCATACGCATCGCTTCGCATATGTTTATGCGGAGGTGAAAGGAGCATGTTAACCATATACTGCACCTGTTCTTTTTTCGCATTACCATTGCCTGTCACTGTTTTTTTTATTTCCCGTGGAGTATATTCCCGAACTGATGCACCAGATTTAGCAGCGGCCAGCATCGCAACCCCTCTGGCGTGGCCTAAAACCAAAGTTGTATGAACATTTTTCCCATAGAAGGCCTGCTCAATGCATACAAAATCCGGTGAGTGTTGATTCATCTTCTCCCATAGCCCATCATAAATACACTCAAGACGAAGCCAGAGCGAGGCTGCGCTATCGGGGGTTATAGCTCCTGAGTCGATCCAGGACACTCGATTGCTATCTACTTTTATTACACCATACCCTGTGGCCATAGTGCCAGGATCAACTCCGAAAATAACCATATCACTCCCAAAACACTACAAGAAATAAATTTTACTGAGTTTAATTACTTATCGTAATTTATCCATCTCTTCATCATCAATATCAAAAGCGGCATAGACATTTTGGGTATCATCAAGCTCATCAAGAATATCTATAAGTTTCAGCACTTTTACAGCAGTATCGCCTTCTACTTTCACCGGATTTTCAGCTATTTTAGTAACTTCGGCAGAAGCGGGTTCGATACCTACGTTGGTCAGTGCCTCTCTTACACTTTCAAATGATTCTGGGTCGGTGCTGATTTCAAACTCATCCCCATCAAGAGCCATATCTTCAGCCCCCGCTTCGAGCGCTATTTCCATAAGCTCATCTTCAGGCTTTTGATCCTTTGCAACTCTTATAACCCCTTTGGATTTAAACATCCAGGCAACAGAGTTTGACTGTCCCAAATTTCCTCCGTGCTTAGAAAGTGCATGACGTACTTCCGCTACAGTACGGTTTCGGTTATCAGTCATCGATTCGATCATTATAGCCACACCACCAGGCCCGTAGCCTTCAAAAGTAATCTCTTCATACGTTACTCCTTCAAGCTGCCCTGTGCCTTTTTGTATTGCAGTTTCGATATTTTTACTCGGCATATTAGCAGCCCGTGCACTGGTGACTGCGGAACGTAAACGGGGGTTTGCAGTAATATCACCTCCACCCATCCTTGCTGCTATTGATATCTCTCTGATCAGCCTGTTAAATAATTTACCCCGCGCTGCATCAGCTTTACCTTTTGCTCTCTTTATTGTTGCCCACTTAGAATGTCCTGACATTGTACTCTCACTTTCTGTAAAAATTAGACACTGATAAAAAACATAAGCTTACATAGAGGATAGATTACAAGTCAGGAGGGCGTACCTGATCCCATCGAAGCGGCAGTCTAACTTTATTTTTAATAACATATAAGCATGATAAAACATATTTACATAGAATCATTTTACCAATTCCTCAAGGGAAATCTTTTCGATTGCGGGAATTTGCTGCCCCAAAAAGGCTTCGGCAAGCACCTCAAAATGAGTTGTAAGATCAGTAACCATAAAGCTGCTTTTTGAAATTCCACCGTTGGTATCCGGGGATAGCGCATCAAGAGCAGTTAAAATATCCTGTGCTTCTTTAGCCGTCCATAGAGCACTGTCAAGAAGTTGCATACGATTTCCTACTGTCCCCTGAATGACTTCCATAAGAAGAGGATAATGTGTACAGCCAAGAATAAGACAATCAACTCCCAAATCAATCATGTCGTAAAGATAGTGTTGAGCAACCAAACGAGTGATATCGCTATCGAGCAACCCCTCCTCAACCAGTGGTACAAACAGAGGGCAGGGTTTTCCATAAACTTTTATATCTTTATCGATTTTGTGAATAGCAGTTGCGTACGAGTTTGTTCTGATAGTTGCAGCTGTACCGATTACTCCAATTTTCCTCTCAGCAGTTCTAAGCACAGCAGCCCTTGCCCCTGGCAAAACGACACCAATTACCGGTATCTCCTTTATTTGCTGCTGAAGATTTTGCAACGCAACAGATGAAACGGTATTGCATGCAACAATGAGAAGCTTTATATCCAGGTCCATGAGGAATTTAGCATCCTGGAGCCCAAAGGTGGTAATGGTATCTTCTGACCTTTCACCATAAGGACATCTTGCTGTATCACCAAGATAAAGCACCCGTTCACCAGGCATAAGGCGCTGAATTTCACGTATTACGGTTAATCCCCCCAACCCCGAATCAAAAACCCCTATTGGCCGAGCATCACTCATAGTCCAGCCTCAATCTGATGTTTAAATTGAACGATCGCCTCGCTAATGGAAGCGGCCATTGTGTCCTGAATTTTTTTATCATTCAAAAGTTTTTCCTCTGCAGGATTAGAAATAAAACCAGCTTCAATCAGCACAGAGGGCATATACGCTCCGTTTAGAACCCAAAAATTTGCTTGTCCCACACCAAGGTGCAGCTTTGGCATATAGTTGGAAACAGGCCCTGTTGAAAGAGTTTGGTCTATCAAAATACATAAGTCCTGACTCAGTCTGAGGTATTCGTTGCCCGCAAGATCGATTAAAATATTTTGCAGGTTATCGTAGTTTTTGGGCTTATCCTCAAACTCAATTACAGCATTCTCTCTCATAGCCGCAAGCCGTTCGTGCTCATTTCGAGCCTGTGAGAGAAAATATACTTTGTACCCTCTGGTAGTCTCTCTTCTTTCCCTGGAGCCGGGGACTGCATTTGCGTGAACACTTATGAACAGATCGGCTTTCTTGTCATTCGCAAATTGAGTACGCTCCGCTAAGGGTATAAATTCATCCTTTTCCCTGGTCATATAAACGGTGAATCCAGCCGTTTCCAGATGTTTTCTGATTGCTAAGCACAGCTCAAGTACCACAGTTTTCTCTTTGGTCCCACCGGGCCCAATAGCGCCGGGATCCCTGCCACCATGCCCGGGATCTAAAACTATTGTCTCAAGCCTCGGAATCTCTATATGTGCAGGAAAACCAGCAGTATTCTCTTTAGACTCAAGGGCAGCGAGAGTAAATCCAATGGTGTTTGATTCCTTAGTGTACTGTAATTGCGATTTTTCAACGGGTTTATTAAGGCGAAAGGATATCTGGGATGAATTTTGGTACTGAACAGCAAATATCGAATCAATGAACCCGCCAGCCGTACTGTTATCAATGTTTTTAGCATTAATAGTTGCGTCAGAAAAAGTAATAGAGAGATCTGGGTGGATATAGCTTATTTCAAATTCAACAGTTTCTGTTACGCCGATATTTACTCTGGTTTCGTTTTCAGCAAAACTACATTGAACCGATTGAATAGTATACGATGATAAGCGAGGAGAGGATTGAATCAAAAGAGTATTACTGTCGGTTTTGTATTCAATAGAGGTGGAAGGAAATTTTGAATTAAACACTTCAAGCAATGTGCTTAGCGGTAAATACAGTGCACCACCTCTTCTTAGAGGAGAAACAGAGAGCTGATAAATTGAGCTATCTGAACTATAGAATGCAACATCCTGGGAGAAAGTGAGTTGTACTTGATCCTTAACTACAGTTAAACGCTGAGCAAAGGCTCTCCAGCGAAAGGTTGCACCCGCTTTAACAGCTAAATCAGATACCGACACCCACCGAACACCGGAGTGAGAGATGGACCGTACAGCTGTTTTTTTTCCATCCGGCTCATGAGTAACCGAGATGTTTGCATAAAGCGTTGCTGCCCAAAGTAGCAACATCAGAACCGAACTGAAGAGTGGCACCTTATTCATTACTATCGACGACTTTTCATTAATTGTGCAATTCGTCTATTTGATTCTTTTTCTGCGATTTTCTGACGTTTATCATGTTTCTTACGCCCTCTGCACAATCCTAACTCAATTTTAACCCACTGATTTTTAAAGTATATAGAAAGAGGAATCAATGTAAGTTGTTTTCTTTGCACCTCACTGCACAAATGCTCGATTTGCCTTTTATGCAAAAGTAGCTTGCGACGTCTGTAGGGATCTGGAGTATAAAGCCCGGACTGGTCGTAGGTACTTACATGCAAGTGGTTAATGAATATTTCGCCCCTGATGCATTGAGCATAACTGTCCATAAGATTGACTTTTCCGGCACGCAGAGACTTCACCTCTGCCCCGGAAAGAAGAATTCCTGATTCAACCTTCTCGAGAATATCATAATCACGGTATGCTTTTTTATTTCTGGCTATAATTTTCATGTGTTGAAAAATAGTTCCCGAATAAAGTTAATGGCAAAAAATGTATGTGCTACCCTACAGGCTAAACCTGCATAAGTTGTGTTTTACCCAGATTTTGCTAACAACCTCTTCCATACCTTTATTAATTTAAAACAAGCCCCTGGTAATTCAAAAGTATAAAACATGCTTACGTTTATTACGGTCCACATAATGGAATAAGGAGTCAGCTATGGAAAACTGCCTTTTTTGTAAGATTATCAAAAACGAGATCCCAGCCCAAAAGGTTTATGAAAACTCCACCTGCATCATAATCAAAGATATCGACCCCCAGGCCCCAATGCACTACCTTGCCATTCCTAAACGCCATTATGAGGCAATACATCAAATCCCCGCTGAAGAAAAACATATTTGTTGTGATCTTTTCGATTCAATATCAATGTTTCTCACAAAAGAAGGATTGGATCAAAAAGGATACCGCCTGGTCTTAAACTCCGGTAAAAATGCCGGGCAAAGTGTATTTCACATTCATGTACATATTTTAAGCGGTCGTGAAATGCACTGGCCACCAGGATAATTTCCACATCCAATCTAATTCATATCAGCTTTCAGAACATGAGTAGTCTGGTCTTCGGTATTAAACCAAAAAAGCACATAGTTTTCATAGACTGTAAAACAGTCATTGAAATTTTGCCTGTAACTGCAGGGAAAGATCTTTTTGTATTGCCTTTTTGCCAGACTGATTAATTTATCTTTAGTTTCTTCCATTTACACTTCCTGAATAAACCTTATAGACGGGTGTAGGCAGTTTTTTTGCATACACCCGTCTAGGTACTTTCTACTGCATCTGTTTTCTAAGAAATGTTGGGACATCCATGTCATCTTCGTACTGAGTAATAACGCTTCCTTTTGAAACATATACTCTTGCCTCTTTTCGAATGTCTTCCTTTTTTAAGAAAGCAGGTAACTCAAGAGGTGTATTGCTTTGGCTCTCCTCATTAGAGTCCTCGTTTATCATTGTTTCATTGGTCTCTTGTATATCAGTGGTTTCTATCGTTTGATCTGCAACCTCTGAATCAGACGGAGGAGGAACTACTTCCTTCTGTTTTTCCTTAGGTGCCAGAGGCATAGAAAGTTGCTCTACTTTTTTCTCTGATTCCTTTTTGTTTGGAGGAAGTTTAACAGCCATTTTTGGAGCATGCATTTCGTTTCGTTTTCTGTCGATCTCTTCATCGTTAAACCCTGTAGCGATAACGGTGACTCTAATTTCCCCATTTAATGAGTTATCGGTTACAGCACCAAAAATGATATTTACATCGGCATCTTCACCCACAGCATCATAGACAGTCTGAGTTGCATCACTTACATCGTAAAGAGTCATGTCCTCACCGCCAGAGATATTTATAAGAATACCACGTGCCCCATTGATAGAGATATCATCTAAAAGAGGGCTATTGATGGCAGTATCGGCAGCAAGAACAGCACGATTTTCACCTTCAGCATGCCCTGTACCCATAAGAGCATCCCCCATGCCCTTCATTATTGTTTTCACATCTGCAAAGTCCAAATTCACCAGTCCATGTACAGATATGAGATCAGAGATACCCTTTGTAGCCTGATAAAGGACTTCATCGGCAGTTTTAAAAGCATCAATTAAAGATGTTGATCTATCAACTATTGTAAGAAGTTTTTGATTAGGAATAACAATAATTGTATCTACATTTCTTCTAAGATCTTCTATTCCCTTATGGGCATTTTTATCCCTTACTTTCCCTTCAAAAAGAAACGGTCTGGTTACAATTGCCACGGTAAGAATACCCATTTCCTGGGCGATTTCGGCAACAACAGGTGCTCCACCAGTTCCGGTTCCACCACCCATTCCAGCAGTAATGAAAACCATATCTGCTCCTTCAAGCACAGCGGAGATTTTGTCTTTATCCTCCTCCATTGCCAGTCTTCCAACTTCAGGGTTGGCGCCAGCACCGAGTCCCTTTGTGACCCTTTCCCCAATCTGTATTCGATGAGCAGCATTGTTGTTATCCAACGCCATAGCATCAGTATTGACGGAAATAAATTCAACACCAGTCAAGCCTGAAGAAATCATTCTGTTAACTGCATTCCCTCCGGCTCCCCCAACTCCTATTACCTTCATTTTTGCGATTGTGTCGAAGTTTTCATCCATCTGAAACACCATAAATCCCTCCCTCAAGGTTTTGGTGATATGTGAAATAGTTCAATTATCAATTTCAAAAAAAATCAAAAGAATTCTTTTACCCATGTTTTCATTCTATCCAGTATCTTCTTAAAATTATCTTCACCTGAAAGGCTCTTTTTGCCTTTGCGGGTCTTGAAGTTTTCTTTTCCATACATACAAAGGCCAATACCGGTCGAGTGAAGAGGTGATTTGGCTGCCTCCGTTAACCCCCCAAAGCCATCAGGTAATCCCAGTTTAACTGGCATTTCAAATACTTTTTCAGCAAGTTCCTGTACCCCCTCCATCAAAGATCCACCGCCAGTTAAAACTACGCCGGCTCCCAGCATATCAGAATAATCTGTTCTTTTTATTTCTCTCAATGCAAGTGACAGAATCTCCTCCATTCTGGGCTCAATTATTGAAGCAAGCACAGCTTTTGATACTTCACGCTGTTCGCGTCCCCCAACACCGGGTACACTAATGAATTCATCACCCTTAACAAGTGGCGTATAGGCGCATCCATATTGCTTTTTAATCTCCTCAGCCCTATCTACCGGGGTACGAATTCCAATGGCAATATCACTGGTTACATTTTTACCACCCAAGCCCACTACTGCAGTATGTCGTATACTTTCATCAAAATAGATAGCTATATCGGTGGTTCCACCACCCATATCAAGTAGTGCGACACCAAGTTCCTTTTCATCATTTTCAAGTACCGAATAACACGATGCAAGTGGTTCAAGTAC
This sequence comes from Chitinispirillales bacterium ANBcel5, assembly GCA_029688955.1. Taxonomy (NCBI): domain Bacteria; kingdom Pseudomonadati; phylum Fibrobacterota; class Chitinispirillia; order Chitinispirillales; family Chitinispirillaceae; genus Cellulosispirillum; species Cellulosispirillum alkaliphilum. The sequence goes on from JARUKZ010000010.1 coordinate 48,512, forward strand.
AAGATCAATCACTTTCAGTCCGGCCTTATCAACACTTTTGAAGATATTTTGAGCACTAGTTACAGCTCCGGTAATGATATGAACCTGGGTTTCAAGCCTAACACCACACATTCCTATAGGGTCTTTTATTCCCTTTTGATCATCTACAATAAATTCCTGAGGTATAACATGAAGAATTTCTCTATCCATTGGAATTGAAACTGCCTTAGCAGCATCTATAGCTCTCACCACATCAAGTTCGGTAATTTCGTTATCATCCCTTGATATAGCCACCACCCCTTTACTATTAATGGCTCTTATATGATCACCAGCAATACCTACCCATACCGAATCCACATCAACACCTGCCATCAATTCAGCTTCTTCGACGGCCTTTTGAATGGACCTTACAGTTTTATCTATATTTACTACTACTCCCTTACGCAATCCATCTGAGGGGCTTACTCCAACACCAACGATCTTTAATTCACCACTTGAATCAAGTTCACTTATTATACAAGCTATTTTTGTAGTACCTATATCCAAGCCAACAAAAACATTATCTTCCATTTTTACTCTTCCCTTTCCCCAACATTTCGTAGCCCCTAATCCCTGTTTTCCATTCTTACAAAAGCCATATGTTGAAAGCTTAAATTTACAACAGAAGGCGTTTGATTTGCTGAACTCAACAGTTTTCTCATTTTCGCTGCTTTGTTCAACTGAGACTGAATGTCTTTAATTGTTGCTATATATTGAATTCCAGAGCCCTGGAAATTGAAAGTTAGTTCACCCTGTTTACCTATGTTTATTGTAGCCATTTGTTTATAAAAGTTTTCTCCTATTTCATGGGCAGAATCTATAAACTTTAGCACCTGTTCTAAATAGTTCTCACGTACTCTGTTACTATCGATGTATTCTGCTATGCCTGATAGTACAGGAACTTCATAAAATTCACCTTTAGAAGTTGGAAAAATGAATCCATCCCTATCCATAAGCACCATTTTGTTTAAAGGAATCATTGCAACAGGTTTTCGTCTTGTTATAGTAATGCTTAAAACACCATCGATTCCCCTTCGAACACGAACGTGTTCTACACCCGGCAATGTCAGTAAGGCGTCCCGAATATCCCTGGTACTGATATTATAAATCTTATCTGTAAGCAAGGTATCAATATGAGTCATAATATCGTTTTCTATCTCTTTATTAGTTCCATAGACTCTGATACTGGTAACATCCAGCAGATCTGATTCATCAATAGCTTCAATAGCATACTGAATCCCTCTTCGTGCACCCTTAAAAGTAAACCAGAGAAACGGTATAATTATAGCGATTAAGAGAAAGAGCCTGAAAAAGAGTTTTTTACGTTTCTTTCTTATTTCCTCTTTTTTTTTCTGATTTTTCCTGTAATTTGCTCCGACTCTTTTACCCACGCTTCAATTCCTCTGCAAACTGTGCTGCTATTTGCCATATATCTCCTGCACCCATAAAAACCACAGCATCTCCAGCCCCTACACAGGCGTTTAATTTAGTGATAATTGCTGTCTTCTCAACATAATGAGCCTTTTTGTGTCCTAACGAATCGATATGATCAATTATCAGCTGAGAACTGATCCCGTCTAAAGGTTTCTCCCTCGCTTTAAATATATCGGTTATCACAACCTGATCAGCCAAGCATAAGCTTGAAGCAAAACCTCTGGCAAAATCTCTGGTTCTACTATATAAATGAGGTTGAAACACCGCGATAATTCTGTTATAATTTCCATGTGCAGCGGCATTGAGAGTAGCTTTAATCTCTCCTGGATGATGAGCATAATCATCAATAACCGTCACAGAAGAAGACCCGGTATTTAAAATATCATACCTTCTCTTTACTCCCTGAAATCCTGCCAAAGTCTTTTTTATTTTTTCTATACCGATACCCATTTCTACAGCTACAGCAATAGATGCAAGTGAATTTCTGAGATTATGAGCACCAGGAATATTTATAGTGATTGACTCCGTAAAAACATTATTTATAAAGAGATTAAATGTTGAAGCGGCATCTTTGTATTGAATGTTTTCAGCTCTGTAGAAAGCAGATTTATCAGTTCCGTAAGTAATAACAGTTCTGCTTATTTGGGGAATAATACCCCTAACAACAGGATCATCAACACATGCTACTACCGCTCCATAAAAGGGAACTTTCTCTGTAAATCTGATAAATGTATCTTTTATATCTTCAAAATCTTTATAACAATCAAGATGATCTGCTTCAATATTGGTAATAACAGCCATTGAGGGATTCATTGCAAGAAAAGATCTATCGTATTCATCTGCTTCCGCTATAAGCAATCTGCTTTTACCAACAATAGCATGAGCCCCTGTATTTCTTAACATTCCACCAACTAAAACAGTAGGGGAAGCATCAGCATCAGAAAATATCGATCCAGCCAAAGACGTTGTTGTGGTCTTACCATGTGTCCCAGCTATACAAACTGAGAAATACTTTTTCATAATATCTCCCAGTACCTCAGCCCTGCGCATTACAGGTATCCCTTTATTTACAGCATATACCCTTTCAAGATTATCATCTCTCACTGCACTGGAATACACAAGCAACTCAGCTTCTTTAACGAGTTGCGGGGAGTGATCGTACTGAATTTTTATACCCAATGAAGCAAGTCGTTTGGTTTCCGCAGAACATGCCTTGTCACTTCCTGTTACCGTATGTCCACTAACATGAAGTACTTCAGCAAGTGGGCACATTCCAGCCCCACCGACACCGACCATATGTATTTTTTTCACAAACTGCTTCATGCCTCTATCCCCAACTCTTGTGCAATTACTCCGGTTATTCTATTTACAGCATTTAAGGGTGCGTGATCAAGAGCTTTTCTACTCATTTTCTCAAATAACTGGTCATCATCAAGCACTCTTATTGCAGCTTCCTCAATCTCTCTTGAATTCTTAAAATGGTTATATCTAAAGGCCCATCCCTGATTTCGAACTATACCGGCATTTACCCACTGTACGTTATCCTGAGCTTTCGTTAAAGGTGTCAGTATACTTGGCAAACCGAAATAGGATATTTCGGCGAGTATGTCAGCTTTACTTCTCGAAACAACTACTCTTGAAGCAGCAAGATAGGGATATCTGTCCTTTAAAGAAGAAAAAACGAAAGCAGCAGGGTATAATCTAAACTTATCCCTGATTCTATTGCAATCATCTGCTCCTGTCTGCCATACTACCTGAGCACCATATTTAAGCCAATTTTTAACTATCGGTATCAGCGAGGTATTTAAATCGTGAACTCTCTCCTCCCCACAGCAGATTAGTATTGTTTTTTTATTCTTATCAAATCCTTGTGGGTAATAGGACTTTTCATAATCCCCAGAAACTGGCTTTACCGGTATACCGGTAACTTCGGTCTCTCCGTTAAGGTTCTTTGACTGAGGTAATCCAAGAAATACCCTTCTTGCTCCTGAAGCAAATATTCTATTAACAGGATCTGCAACAGAGTTATTTTCCATTAAGTAGTACGGGACAGATTTAAGCCTTGCAGCAGCAAGAATTGGTGCTGTTTCAAAACCGCCAAACGCAAACACTGCTCCTGGCTTTTCCCTACTCAGAAGTTTGCTGTAATGAAAAAACTCTGTGGCAAACTTAAGATAAGAATGCTTGAAATACTGTTTTTCTTTTCTAAAGTTAAACAAGGATATTCTATGTTTTTTGCAGAAATCAGCTTCTCGTTTTCTTCCACTACCTATCCACGATAATACTATATTACATGAACGCCGACGTAATTCCAAAGCAACAGAAATAGCCGGTATGCAACGCTCTTCAAGCCCTGCTGTAGCAAATATTACTTTATTGGAATTTACAGTCTTTTTGTTTTTCATCTTTTTTTCTTTTTCTTTTTTGGCGCTCCAATGATGCCAGACAATTCCTTAACTGCAATTTCATCCCGTGTTTGACTGGATATGTTAAGAAGAATACCCATTGTACTCATTGTAAAAATAAGGCTCATACCACCATAGCTGAGAAATGGCATTGGAACACCTGTAGTAGGAATAAGCCCTGTACTTACGCATGTATGAACAAGAAGATAGATAGTAACAGTTATTGTAAAACCAAAGGCCATAACCTGACCTAATTTATCTCTGGCATTCAGAGAAATTTTTAAACCTCTGTAAATCATAAATACAAAAATGCAAAGTACGATAACCAACCCTATGAAACCGATCTCTTCACCAAGAATGGAAAAGGCGAAATCAGTGTGTGGCTCTGGCAAATAGAAATATTTCTGCTCCCCCCTGCCCAAACCCACTCCCAAAAGCCCCCCATTCCCCAATCCAACCAAAGATTGAAAAGTCTGGTAACCAAGATCCTCAACTCTATCAGGCATATTCAAAAACCCAAGCATTCTGTTTCGTCTGTAGGGTGTGTTAAAAACAAGTGCAAAAGAAACAGGCACTATGCTTACTATCATCAAAAAGATATGGGATACACGTGCACCCGATACAAATAAAATCGATAATCCTATGAAGGTAAGAATTATAGCACTTGAAAAGTCAGGTTCAAGAACAATTAAGGATGCCATTATACATATTTTTGAAAGGTGTAGAAAAAACACCTTTCCTTTTTTTATTTCCGGCCCGGATTCCTCACATTTTCTGGCAAGATACATTATCATTACAACACGGGCTATGTCTGAAACCTGAAATCTTACATTTCCAATTGTAATCCATCGTCTTGCACCATTTATTGCATGACTTTCTGGCAAAAACAGTACATAAATAAGTAATCCTATAGCAATCAAATAGAGTAGATTACTTAACTTACCCCAAATATGATAATCTATATTGATAAAGAATATGAAACACAATAAAGCCAACAATGCTCTGTAAGCCTGCCGCGAAAGAAAGAAATCTGCTCCCCCGAATCTCTGATGTGCAAGTGCAAAAGATGAACTATAGACAAGAACAACACCCAAGCCAAGCAATAGTAGTGTTGCAGCAAAAAGCCCAAAGTCTATTTTTCCAAATTTTGCATTCATGGATAATTTCTCTTCTTTTGTTTTACACAGCTTTTAAACAGATTGCCACGTTCTTCAAAATTTCTAAACATATCAAAACTGGAACAACCAGGTGAGAAAACAACAACTTCACCCGCTGAAGCGTGATCGGTAGCGACATCAACAGCCTCGTTGAGACTTTTGGCCAGAGTAACAGGCACCAAATCCCCCCAGGCAGATTTTATCCTCCCGGAAGCTTCACCAATAAGAGTAACCGATTTAACATGTCTTGCAATACACTCTTTTGCGGAATCAAAATCACACCCCTTATCCTTACCCCCAGCTATGAGATGAACTTTTTTTTGAAAAGCACTCACAGCACAGCATATCGATTCTGCAGTGGTTGCTTTGCTGTCATTATAGTAACTGACAGAGTTTATTTCCCCAACAAACTCCAGCCTGTGAGCAAGTCCTTCAAATGAACAAATACCCTCTCTTATCCCCTCATCGCTGGCCCCGGCAATAAAAGAGATCGCTGCTGCTGCACACGCATTTTGATAATTGTGCTCACCTTTAAGTTTCATATCTTTATAATTTAACAGTACCCCACTTTTGCCATCAAAAGAGTACTTTAAATATTCACCTTCAATGAAAAAACAGTCATCACCAAATTTTTTGCCAAACCAAACGATTCTAACAGATCCTTGTATCTCTTTTGACCATTCAAGGAGTTTAGGGTCATTTGCGTTTAACACTAGATAATCGGAATTATTTTGATTTTTGATGATATTTTTCTTTGCCGCATAATAATCATCTTCACAGGAGTAGCGATCCAGATGATTTTTCATCAGATTTAAGATCGCAGAAACTTTTGGCCTAAACCGATCAATAATTTCAAGCTGAAAACTTGATACTTCTGCTACAATATGATCACCCGGTTTTAATGACGGCGAAATTGTGATTACAGGAAGGCCAATATTTCCAGCTACTACAGCGTTTTTCCCACCGCAGCTCATTGCTTTACCTAAAAGAGAAACAGTTGTACTCTTTCCCGTAGAACCTGTCACCGCTACAAATGTAGCATAAGATGCTCTGTAACCAAGTTCCAGTTCAGACCATACAACAATTTTCCTTCTCCGGGCTTCAGTTAGCAAGGGATGGTCGGAGCGCACCCCCGGAGATACAATTATGAGATCACAATCCAGGACATTTTCACTGTGGCCATCAGCTTCACTCTCTATCTCAGCTAACCCTGCATCAGATAGTTTTTTTTCAAGCACCTGCTTAGAACAGGAATCGCTTATAAACACCTTTGACTTACGATTTATAAAATAACGAGCAGCAGCTATACCACTTTTGGCAGCTCCTAAAATCGAAACCTTTTCAGGTGCATAGTTGTGAAGATCATTTATGAATTGTAAGCTGCTCATGAACTGAATCCCTCAAAAACTTTTTCGAGTTTTACACCCCTGGACCCTTTCAATAGAACTGTTTCATCTTCATTAAGGAATTCTTTGGCAATTTCCAGTGCCTCAGCAGCATCCTTTGCAGTGTGAATCAGTTCTGATGAAAGCTTTTCATTAATCGCACCCCGGGCAATGTAATCGGAATAATTTCCAACTGCAATAATTTTGTGCACACCAGATTTCACCAGCTCAGCACCGAGCTTAACGTGAAGCTCTTCGGTATATTGTTCAAGTTCAAGCATATCTCCCACAACCGCCACACGTTGTTTTTGATTAGGAGTTATGTCGCACAAATAGCTGATGGCATTACTCATAGAAGAAGGATTGGCGTTATAGCAGTCGAGTATAAATCTAATACCTTGTCTTTTTTCTACCATTCCACGCATTGAAGCCGGCTTGAGATTTGCAATTGTTTCAGCAATAAGTGCATCAGGAATTTTACATCTTCTCGCCAGATATATGGCAGGCAGTATGCAATACATAAAGTGCTTACCAGGCATTGCTAATGAAATTTCCATTTCATCCACTGTAAACTTAAGCCCAGTCTGTGCAGAAATCTCCACATTTTCAGCACGGATATCGCACTGTGGTGAAGTTCCATAAAAAACGGTTTTTAGTCCCCGCTCAGAGGCACCTTTCACCAGTCTGGGATCATCTCCGTTAAGCAACATAAAGCCATCAGAACTCAGGCCATCAGCAATCTCAAATTTTGCTTTGGTTGTATTCTCAAGTGAACCAAACAGACCAACATGGGCATACCCAATATTGGTTATTACAGCGATGTCGGGTGCTGCGATTTTTGACAATCCATGGATTTCATTTACATGATTAGCACCCATTTCTATAACACCAGCCCACTCATCACCATCAAAACGTAATATACTCAGCGGAACACCAATATGATTATTCCAGTTAGTGTAAGTTTCACCAACTTTGATTACTTGCTTAAAAATTGAGGAGATAAATGTTCGGGTAGTGGTTTTTCCGTTAGATCCGGTAATACCTATAACAAGTAATCCCATTTCTTTTCTGTAAGATGCTGCCATTGTCTGAACAGCTTCAAGAGTATCAGAAACCACAATACAATCGGATCTAAACTGTTCGGGTACTTCCATTATACCGGATTTATCCACTATAGCGGAAATGGCCCCATTTTGGAAAGCAGATTCAATGTAGCGATGCCCATCATCGTTATCTGTACGTAAGGCCAGAAATACATCACCTTGTTGTACTTTTCTTGAATCATTCCAAACAGTATTGACTGTTTTTGCCCTTAACTCTTCACTCATTTCACTGTTACCATTTCCCCATTTAATCAGTGAATTCAGAGTCAAGGGTGTGTTTGATTTATCTGTTTTGCCCATTTTTACTTCTTCTCCATTTCAGTATATAATTCTTTAACAGTCTCCTTGTCACTGAAATGATGCTTAACGCCCTTTACTTCCTGATATTCCTCGTGCCCTTTGCCGGCAATGACTATACAGTCTCCCTCCCTTGCATTTCTAAGAGCACACGCAATAGCTTCCCTTCTATTTTCAATAACGACATGTGGGAAATCAAGTGGGATTGCATTAACTATATCATTTATGATCGATTGAGGTTTTTCGCTTCGTGGATTATCGGAAGTAACTATAGCTTCATCACAGTTATCAATCACCGCCCTGGCCATCAGGGGCCTTTTGGTCTTGTCTCGATCGCCACCACACCCAAATACAGTCAGTAACCTGTTTTTTGCTAAACGCCGTGAGGTTTTAAGTACATTTTCAAGTGCATCGGGGGTATGTGCATAATCAACAATAACCAAAAAGGGCGCATCTATATCCACAGCATCCATTCTACCCGGAACAGTACTAATTGAATCTAAAGCACGTTGGACAACCTGGCAATCAACACTTAGCGCTTCTGCACCTGCGGCCATAGCAGCAACATTATAAACATTGAACTGTCCTTTCAGAGAGGATTTATACTTTTTTAAAACCCCACCACAAATGAGCTCGATTTCACATCCATTCCAGTCACTGGTACAATCATTTATCTTTACCGAAGCATCATCACTGGTACCAAATGTAATGCACTTTTTATTTCCAAGCTCTTCACTTAAGCGCCGTCCCCATTTATCATCAATATTTATTACACAAACACCATCATTTTTCAGGTAATCGGTGAAAAGCAACTTCTTTGCTCTGTAATACTCTTCCATGGAGCCGTGAAAGTCGAGATGATCTTGTGTAAGATTGGTCCATACTGCAAGATTATACTTCAGACCACTCACCCTATGCAATGCAAGCGAATGAGATGACACTTCCATGGAAATACTCTTAGGTTGCTTGTTTTCTTTCCCAACAAATCTAAAAATATCCAATGCTTCCGGAGTGGTGTGGGTTGCTTCGAACCGTTTATCACCAATTTTAAATTCAACAGTTCCAAACATCCAGGAATTTAAAACGGTGTGTAACTGATCCATCAGAGCAGAAAACAAAAGAACTGTAGTAGTTTTGCCATTGGTCCCAGTCACCCCAATAGTATATATCGACTCCAGATCTACATTCCACAACGCCCGCCCCAGTGCACCGGTAAGCGCCCTTGCATTATCAACCTGAAATGCAGGAACCGAAAGTTGAGGCTGTTGATTTTCAGATATTACAGCCACTGCACCTGACTGTATCGCCTCATTAATAAATGAATCACCATGTACCTTAAATCCTGGCACAGCTATGTACAAATCTCCCTTTTTCACCATTCGTGAATCGTAGACAATATCAGCCACATCTACATCTTGTGCAATATCATTGCTTTTAAATGGAATTTGAACTTTCTTAAATAACTCTGTTAGTTTCATTCAACAACACTCTTTTTTTGAATAACTATACTACCCCTAAGGTTGTCTACTTCGCTTCGGTGTTTATAATTATTAATTTCTGTGTACATCATTCCCCAAATAAGAAAAGAGTGTACACGGTGTATCGATCGCCACTATACTCCCAGGTGCAGGTACCTGGCGTTTAACTCTTCCGGATCCAACGATGTATGGATTTAAACCTTTTAAATTCAATAGATTGAATGCATCCCGGAGTTCCTTACCAGTACAATCGGGGATAGAGAAAGTTTGTTCACTTCCGTAGAGCTCAGACTCAGTATAAAGAACAACATCTCCACCTCTCTTTATTAAACTTCCAGCAGCCGGACTCTGGTATTTAACCACATCCCCATCACCTATTACCGTAAGGGAAAAGATATCAGGATTGATCTTTGCCTTAATTTTCCCGACCTCTTCTCCCCTAAAATCAGCTATCCTTAAGGAACGCTCAGAGTTGGTGTGAAGTCTTGGCTGATCATTAAGAATTTTCCGTGCATATTCAAGACGTGAATGACTGAGTATCTGAGTCATAATTTTACTGAAAACCGGTGCAGCAGCAAGCCCTCCCGTTTCTCCACCTGCAGGCTCATCAATCAATATTCCACAAAGCAAAACAGGATCCTCTGAAGGCATAAACCCTATAAAAGAGGACCAAAACCGGGTTTCCGAATACCTGCCACTATCAGGTTTTTGACTTGTACCCGTTTTACCGGCAACACTAACTCCCGGTACCGCTGCGCGTCTTCCGGTACCGTTTTCAACCGCATCTCTGAGTATATACCTAAGCTGTTGTGAAACTTGCTCATTAATTACTCTTCTCACCGGTTTTACCCTCGCACTCTCAACCACTGAACCTCTGGGAGCCTGAACTTTTTCATAAATTAAAGGCGAAACTAGTACTCCACCATTTGCAATACTTGCAAATGGCAGCATCATTTGCAGAAATGTTGCAGATATCTCATGACCCATAGCCATCGTTACTCTCGTTCTGCCAGACCAGTTACGAACAGGGTGTAATATTCCGTTTTCTTCACCCGGAAGCTCAATACCGGTCTTCTTTCCCAAGCCAAAATCACGTACATAATTGAACAGACGCTCATTCCCAAGCTCATCAGCTATTTTTGCCATAGCAACGTTACTGGAAAAACTAATAGCCTCTGTAAAAGTTATTTCACCTCTCGGAACAATATCTCTAATAACCTGATTATAAACCCTATAGACTCCCTGGTTTGCGTTAATAGTATCTTTTGGAGTAGCAACCTTCTCCTGCAGCGCAGCTGCTGCAGTAACAACTTTGAATGTAGAGCCGGGTTCGTAAATTGTGCTTATAGTTCGGTTTTGTCTATCTGATACAGAGTATTGTGAAGGAACGTTAGGATTAAATGAGGGCTCATTAACCATGGCCAAAACTTTCCCTGTCCGAGGCTCCATTATAATGACCTTTCCCCCTTTTGCATCCAATTCCGAAACAGCCTGCCTTAAAACGGATTGGGCAATTCTTTGAATATCGATATCGATTGTAAGATATACATCCGAACCATTAATGGGTTCCTGTTGGGGTAATCCTATTTTTTTGTAAGCCCTGTTATGCCCGTCTCTGTGAATTATGGCCCACCCCTTTTCACCTCTTAAGTGATGATCTAAAGTAAATTCTATTCCTGCCAGTCCATACCCATCTCTGCCTACATGCCCAAGAAGTGGACCGGCTAAATCACCTCCCGGATAGATTCTGTTCAAAGTCCTTTCACCAGACCTACCCTCTCCTCCCCAGATACTTCCATCAATTGCCACCTGTTGGCTTGTGGCGAGTATTCTCCCGTACCTATCTTTAATAGATCCCCTTCGTGGTGAAACCATCTTGCGCTGCTTAGCCTGACTACGACTACGTAAAGCATACCTTTCACCATCGATAATCTGTATGGCAAACAATCTGCTCACCATCACTATCCCTATGGCCAGGAATATGAGACAGACAAAAATTAATCTCAATTTAAATTGAGTCACTCCTCGTTTTCTCCATCAAAAAATGCGCTCGCTAATGTACTCATTTGCTCTGCCGAAGCAAACCCGCTCTCTTCTACATTATAATAGGGCACTATTACGATCTGCTCAGAAGTGGGATAATCAAGGTTTAAAACAGTACGGGCGATATGCTCTATTCTCGTCCTGCTGGATAATTTTTCACATTCCATTTTAACAGTAGTTATCTGTTTCTCCAAAACAGAGAGCGAATCGGACAACAGATCCAACTGCAGTGAAGCAGTATTTATATAGGCCTGCTTCCACACTACAAGCAAAGGCCCCGACAAAACAGTAGACACTATCAGAAGAGCCCATAAAACGATTCGTAACTTTAACACCGGCTTAGACTTAGTTTTTGCCACTTTTTACCTCCTACGCTACTTTTTCAACCACTCGCAAGCGAGCACTCCGTGCACGCGGATTAAACGCTATCTGCTGCTCATCTGCAACTATAGCCTTTCTGTTTACTCTTTTGAGCTGTTTTTTTTCATTACATACGCAAACCGGTAATGAGGATGGACATACACAGCGTCCTTCTTTGCTCCGAATAAACTGTTTTACTATTCTATCCTCAAGAGAGTGATACGATATTACCGCCAAACGTCCCCCCGGAGCAGATAAGTATTTCATACTCTTATTCAAAAATATTTGAAGTTCCTCAAGTTCTCCGTTAACAGCAATGCGTAATGCCTGAAACAATTTTGAAAGAACTTTAAACTTTACATTTATACCATATTCATGTTCGATGCATTGCTTTAGATCAGATGATGTCCTTATCTCCTTATTTTTCATCCACTGTTTTATGGCACGCGCCATTCTTTGAGCATTTTTTATCTCACCGTATTGATAAAGAACTGTACTTAGCTGCTCTTCGGATGATTGTTGGAGAACTTCCCTGGCAGAAATTCCACTACCCGGATCCATCCTCATATCCAAATCTGCCTGTTGTTTGTACGAAAAGCCCCTGTCTTTACTATCGATCTGACGAGAGGAAACTCCAAGATCCAAAAGAAACCCATCTACCTGTGTGATGCCGTAAGTCTCCAGCACACGGTCAAATTCAGAAAAACGAGACTGCTCAATTACTATTCGAGGGTTACTCTCACTAAACAGTTTTTTGCGATTATACTCTATTGCTTCCCTGTCCCTATCTATGCCAATCAAGGTCCCCTCTTTTGAGAGTTTTGATGCAATTGCCCTAAAGTGCCCTCCGCCACCCAGGGTACAATCAACATAGATACCAGCTCTTTTTTTGAGCAGATGACCCAAAACCTCGTCCAGAAGAACCGGGATATGATACTCTTCTACACTCATTGGCTCTTTAATCCTGCTTCAACAGATTGAAAAAACATCTCATCAAAATCATCAGCACTCAGCAGATATTCTTCATATTTAACCCTGTCCCAAATTTCTATATAGTTGGACTGGCCTATAAGAGTAACTTCCTTCTTTATGCCTGAAACGACCATCTGTTTTGCTGTTAAGGTAATGCGTCCCTGGGAATCAAGGGTAGAGTCACTTAAAAGACTAAATAAAAGACGCTTGTGGCGAAGTGTTTCGGGTGTTTCGGGGCGTGATGCAAGCTCATCTTCATAGGCATCCCAAAGATCCTGGGGGTAAGCTCTGAGGCAATTAGTAGGACCACGCACGACCACAAAGGTCTCATCAGCTTCGGGATTAAGGCATTTGCGGAACTTTGCCGGAATATTTACCCTACCCTTTGCATCTATTGAATAATCGAAGCTGCCACGAAAACGGCCCATTCACTTTTCCCCACTTTTACCCACAATTCCCTACTTTTACCCCTTAGAATACTTTATTATAGCTTCAGTGTCAAGCTTTTTATATATAGAATGAATGGTATCGCAGCGATCCAACGGAGAAACAGAGATAATTAAGCAAGATACACCTCTTTGCTTAAGTGCTCCCGACTCTGGGACAGAAAACCTATGGCCTTGATATAGGTTTAGTTGCAATCAACAATTAAAGTAATCAGATAAAGGGAGGAAAGTAGAGCGGAAACTATTTTAAAAAAAGTGAAACAAAGTGAATAAAAGCAAAACTGGTAATGAAAGAACCTGTTTAGAGCTTTTTTTGGACATTTTCACCTACAGGTCTTATTTTTGATAGGTTATTAAAACCAAACTGTTGACCGACTAATTCAGTTACCAGCATATCTGTACCATAAAGGAGTGAAAATGAAAGACTTACCAATCATGTCTGTTTCCGGAATAAGAGGTATTTACGGGGTTACTCTTGATGAGCTTTTTGTTTCAAGAATTGCCTATATCCAAACCAAACTATCGGGTGCAGGAAAAGTGGTAATTGGCCGTGACACACGCCCCAGTGGGGAGCGACTTATGCGGGCCATATGCAGAGGTATAAGAGCTGCTGGTGGTGAACCTGTGGATATTGGGATTGCTCCCACCCCGACAACCTGTGTTGCTGTTTCGGAGCTTAAGGCTTCAGCGGGTATAATTATTACTGCAAGTCATAACCCGTCCCAGTACAATGGCTACAAAATGGTTCACTCATCGGGACGTCTTTTTAAGGGCGATGAGTGCGAAACAGTTTACAGCCATTTTAAAAGGGGGGAGTATCCTCAAGAGCAGGAGCTTAAACAATACGATGACTCACCAGCTAAAACGGTTGATGCGGTTTCGATTCACATAAACAAAATCATTTCTACTGTCGATGTATCCCTTATTGCATCAAAAAGAATGAAAGTAGCAGTAGATTCAATTAATGGTGCTGCGGGGGCTATTTTTCCGGCACTCTTAGAAAAGCTTTCCGTAGAGTGGACAGGTGTTCATAACAAACTGGATGGGGATTTCGTTCACAACCCAGAGCCAAGACCTGAGCACCTCACCGACTTAAGCTCATTACTGAGCACAAGCGACGGATTCTGGGGTGGGTTTATTTTCGATCCAGATGCAGACCGGCTTGCAACAATGGGACAAAATGGTGAAGCTGTATCAGAGGAGATGACTCTTGTACTGGCTCTTGAAAATATTCTTGAGCATACTAAAAGTGATATAGCTACCAATCTGTCTACCTCGATGTTGATAGATGATGTAGGGGCTAAGTTTGGAGTACATATTTTCAGAACAAAAATTGGTGAAGCCAATGTAGTTGAAGGAATGAAAAAGTTTAACTGTAAAGTTGGCGGTGAAGGTAATGGCGGAGTGATCTATCCAGCTATGTCGACTGTAAGGGATGGACTTGGAGCTATGGCACTTATTCTTGAGCTTATGGCTAAAAGGGACAAAAAGCTTTTTCAGCTTACAGCAGCCTGGCCTTCATATCCTATTGTTAAGGATAAAATATCCTGTGAATCTCTTGAACCTAAACAGCTAATAGAGAAGATAAGCGCCAGATTTCCTGATGAGAAGAAAGATCTTCTTGATGGCCTCAAAATCATTCGCGATTATGGATGGGTGCACTTGCGAGCTTCAAATACTGAACCGATCATTCGTTGTTATGCAGAAGCCAAAACGGATCAGCAGGCAAAGGAGTTATCCGAAATGGTTCTTGCAGAAGCGAAGAGATAACTTTTATTACTTTAACCCGGCCTAATCAACAGAATGGCTGGGTATTTCCACTGATGGTGGGCTTGACAGGTACAATTCTTTGCTTATTTTTCTTAAGTAGAGACGTGCCTGCCTCGCCTCTTCCAGGGTTATCAGAGGGTCACCATTTTCAGCACCTGACAGTTCCAGAATTATTCCTCCCCTGAAATTAGTTTCTCCAAGCTCAAACAGTACTTTATGCCAGTCTATTACTCCTTTTCCCGGAGGTAAGTGGCTGTCGTACTTTCCGGTATTATCATTTGCATGAACGATTCTCATATGGCCCGAAAGTTTATACATGACGCTGTATATGTCACCAGATAACCTGGCATGGCCGGTATCAAGACAGGTACAGATATTTAAATTATCCATAGCTCCCATTATCCACATCATATCACTTGTGCTTCCAAAGGGTAAATGGGGAAGCATGTTTTCAAGCACCAGCCCCACTCCAAGTTTCTGACACTTGTTAGCTACTTTATTTAATACATCGGCGGCGTTTCTGAGTCTCTCTGCCCGCTCTTCAATTGAAAACTGAAGCATATTGTCCGGACCAGGGTGTATTACAAAATGTCTTGCTTCAAGTACCCCGGCAGCTTCTGCGGCGCGCATTATCTCATTTTTTGATTTCTCTCTCTGTTGTGGATCGATGGAGGATATATCAACATCGATAAAGGGAGCATGGAAAGAGTAGGGTTCCATGCCAAGTTTTTTCATTAATACGGCTGCTTTTTTAACAGCCTTAATGTCATGGAAATTAAGGTGTGCAGGTGAGGAACATACTTCAATTAAACAAAACCCACCATCCCTAATCATTTCCAGACAATCAAAAATACTCTTCTGGTAAAAACAGCCCGTTGAAAGGCCTACTGGCCAGTCGCTCATTTTTAACCCTTTCTGAAAGAGATTTTCTATAGTTTTCCAGACTACATCTTTGACCGCTTCTGAAACAATATCCCGATCCCTCAACGGATTGGCAGTCAAAAAACTTCAAATCATCTCTGTTTGTTTTTATAAGGCCGGAGAAGATCCTGGTATAGAAGTCAGCTCTTGTGGCTGCGTCATAGAAATACCACTCACTTCCCCATCCATAATCACGTTCAAATTTAGAACGTATTAACCCGGCCACATGCCTGGGGTGCCATCCCAGTGCCAGAAAGATTCTTACTACAAGCAATATGCATGCAGGTTTAAGCAAAAGGTCATTGGGATTTTTGAGGATATGCCTGGCACAGGGAGGTATCATATTCTTTGGAATTAGGTCGTAAGTAAACTCCCAATTTTCTGTTGTATGGTGTTCAAGAGAGTAATACCAGTCGTGAAATTGTGCGACATCGCTTTTTTGATAATCTTCAATAAGATCAAGCATCTGCTCAGATTGATCGGGTATTTGAATAGAGGCTCTCTGAGCTAATTCTGCTGCTTTGCTCAGATCCCTCATACGCTCAACACCTTCTTCTATTCCCATTTCAAACAGTGGCACTGAAGCCATAAGGGGAATTTTATCTTTTATTTCTTCTGTAAGTATTCCGCCTTTTCTCCAGGGTTTTAAATACACACTGTAAGGGATACGTACAACACGGGTATGCAGCTGATCCCCGTATTCTGAGATATCAATAGAAACCATTTCTCTCCCACGCTGCTGTGGAGGGACTTCAATCGCTGTTAGTTCCACAGGAACGCTGGTCTGAGGGGTTGCCCTGTCTCTCACCCGATAAGCTAAGTATTCCATCAACAGACCTAAACCAGAGTAGGCTGCTCCTAAATCTCTGTTAATATTTCTCTGCACCGGCCAATGAGGCTCTGCATAACAAAGTTCAAGATGTGGAGGTACCCTGCCTATACTAGAAAGTTTACCAAATGCAGCACACTTTCGGCTTAAGCACCATATAAAGTGATGTCCCCTTCCGCTTAATACATGAAGTGGAGCTATGCCGTATTCCAAAAGTATCTTTTGTATTGCATTTTCTGATGCACTCTGGAGTGAAAAAGATCGAAACTGATCAAGATAGGGCTCCGCCGGGAAGTCGAAATTAACATACTCCAAGTCCAGATGTGCAATGAGTGAATGTTGGTCCCAAAGAGATCGACTTACATCAAGGCCCGTAGAAAGCAGCTCTTCCAATCCCCCCGGAGTTGTAAAAGAGCTCCCAAGTTCCAACCACGGTGTATCACACTGGGTAATAAAGAACGCAGATACTTCGTCCAGTTTCTTGCCCCCCAGAAACTCAAGCATTCTTTTTTTTACATACACATCTTTGTAATAGTCCTGTATATCCATCGTTCTGTATCCCAAAAAAGCTAAAACGTCTTTCCCTGGACCACCAGAGAGTCAGTTCAAGATCTGTGCCAGTAATCTGTTTTATTCGAATGGCAAAATATTTGCTCATATAGAATTTTGTATACAGTTCTATTTGACCTAAGGAGTGTAATTAAATATGAATGACGCCTTATTTGTTGGGCAAAAGGCAATAGAGTTATCAAAACTTGTGTTAAAAATGACCACAAGCGCAGGTTCAGGCCATCCCTCTTCAGCATTGTCTCTTGCGCACATCGTTACCTCACTTATGTATATTTGTATGCGGTGGGATCCCGATAATCCGTGGAATAAATCAAACGACCGTATCATCTTAAGTGAAGGTCATGCTGTACCTATTATATACGCTGCAGCAGCAGATCTAAATGTCAAAGTAGGAACAAAACAAAATAACAGAAAATTAACTACAAAAGATCTGGATAAATACCGAACTATTTCTTCTGAGTTGGACGGCCACCCTAATCCCTCTTCTGATTTTCCTCTCTTTGACTGTGCAACCGGTTCTCTTGGGCAAGGTCTTTCATGTGCCTGTGGTCTTGCTTCCGGGTGTAAACACTTGGGAATAGAAAACTACTTTTATACGATTATCGGTGATGGAGAAGCACGAGAGGGGCAAATCTGGGAAGCGTGTGATTTTTTGGTAGATTATAAGCTTTTTAACGTTATACCTGTTTTCAATTGTAACGGAATGGCTCAAAGCGACCCAATATCTCCTCAACAATCCATAGAAAAGCTTCATTCGAAGCTAAATGCCTATGGTTTCTCGGTAGAAACTATCGATGGGCACAATTGCGAGGAGGTTCTTTCTGCTCTACAGCGGGCAAAAGAGAATAGAGGTCCCAGTGCCATAGTCGCCAAAACGGTAAAAGGATGGGGGGTTACAGGTTTATCTAAAGAAAATCATCATGGTAAACCATTAAAAGAAAGTCAGCTAACCGATGCCTATAAAGATCTTGATTCACTCCTTCCTCATCCCTCTTCCCCTGTTTCTGTCAAAGTAGGACCCCGGGTACCTAAAGGATTCACCCCTTTAGACTACCAATCGCAAAGCCTTCCAGACCCCGATTTTCAGTTGTTATTAAAAGATGATCCTACTGTGCTTGCAACTATTGAAAAAGGTATTCTTAGCACCAGGCGGGCATACGGTCTTGCACTCAGGGAGCTGGGACGAGTGGACCAACGTGTTGTGGCCCTTGATGCTGACGTAAAAAATTCCACGTTTTCTGAATATTTTGCCAAAACTTTTCCGGACAGGTTTTATGAATGCAGAATAGCAGAGCAAAATATGGTCTCGGTAGCAGCTGGCTTGGCCGCTACAGGGCTGACACCATTCATTTCAAGTTTTGCAAAATTCATAACACGAGCCTATGACCAGTTCGAACTTGCAATGATAGCCCAACTCCCGTTAAAAATGTGTGGTTCACACTCGGGGCTCAACGTAGGTGCAGACGGGCCCAGCCAAATGGGTCTATCTGATCTTGCCTATATGCGCGCATTTAGCACTGTTAAAAATAAGGCTTCAAAACCACTGCTTACTATTTTTAATCCCTCTTGTGCGGTTTGTGCTTATAAATGTGTTGAGTTAATGAATCAAATTGAAGGCGCCTGTTACCTAAGATCCATCAGAACTGATCTGCCTATTCTATACTCACCTCAGGAAGAATTTAAGCCCGGAGGTGCAAAATTTCTACGAATCGGCAGAGATTTGATAATTATCTCCAGTGGTTTTATGGTTCATGAGTGTATCAAAGCAGCAGATAAACTGGAACACGAAGGGATCGAGGTCACACTTATAGATTGTTACAGCTTCCCGGTAGATAAGCAGGTGATACGAGATGCGCTTCAAACTGGCAGCAGCGAAATAGTTACAGTCGAAGACAACCTGGGAAATAGCCTTGGTGCAGAAATAGCCTCTATAGTAGCTTCTGATACAGAGATTAGTGCCAAAGTAACACAACTGCACGCACAGCAAATCCCCCCTTCAGGTTCGACCAAAGAGGTATTGAGGTTTGCAGGACTGGAATTGATGGATAGATGGTACAGAAAAGGGTAATGAAAACCCGATTCGGCTTTCATTACCCTTAACAGTAATTTTTGTGGTTTATTTTACCTCATAATGATAGCATACTGGGCATCCTGGCGGACAAAAATCAACGCATCACCATCCTTCTTTATATAATAGTCGCCGCTAAAATGAACTATGCCTGAGTTAATTAGGGTAAAAGATGGCTCCGGTGATCCAAAATCGTAAGTAACTTGTGACCTAATATCATTATAGAAAAACTGAGTACCTTCAGAATTATATGAGAATTCCTCAAGAGTGTTGGTCTGAGCATTATATTCAACTGTAAAAGCCGTAAGAACACTCAAGTCAGGGCCACCGGTACCAACAACTTCAAATTCCTGATACATGTTATCTATACTTGGCAATGGATCTGGCACAGGAACAGAGAACTGGTCCAAAAGTGTTTCTTCTTCAGGCTCTTGTTCAACAACTATTACCGTTCGCTCCGCTACAACAGTTTCTCCCCCAGAGGAGACTGTGTAAATCACCTTATATTCTCCCGGCACACTAGTATTAACCTGATCATCAGTCTCTACCAGATGGCCAATATCGAAGCCTCGATCATTGTATGCAGTTGCCCCCGGATCCCTAAAATCTGAGTACTGTTCTACAGTAATAGTACTTTCACCAACCATTTCAATCCTTAAGCCATCAGAAGGGGCTTGGTCACCACTATCGCCGTTGTCACCTGTATCGCCATTATTCCCATTATCGCCATTATCGCCATTATTCCCATTATCTCCATTATCCCCGGTGTCTCCAGAATCTCCATTGTCCCCGGTGTCTCCGTTATCACCACCATCTCCATTGTCGATGATTTGTTC
The DNA here is from genome assembly GCA_029688955.1 of Chitinispirillales bacterium ANBcel5. Classification (NCBI taxonomy): domain Bacteria; kingdom Pseudomonadati; phylum Fibrobacterota; class Chitinispirillia; order Chitinispirillales; family Chitinispirillaceae; genus Cellulosispirillum; species Cellulosispirillum alkaliphilum. The sequence continues at coordinate 68,604 of JARUKZ010000010.1, forward strand.
ATCCTCTCCGGGATCATCCGGTGATACTGAAGAATCGCAGTTATAGAAAAAAAGTGAAACCGCAGCCAGAAGACAAAAAGTTTTACAAGTTTTCCGGGAAAATAAACCCCACACTGTTTTGTTTTTAAAACAAAGCATAGAAAAAACCTTTCTTTTTATGGTTACTCTGATAATCCTAAAACCCTAATTCCAATTAAAAAAAATCAGCTTACTTTTATTCACCCATTGGAAAAAACCTCATTTAATCGCTTTAACTAAGACCTTATAATGGGTAGTACATTATTGTATAAGACTATAATATGATTAATTACCACATGCTCCAACAATGGATATTAAGTTGATTTTTCATTTCCCAGACAGAAGAGAGGATTTTTAGGGGGGATCGTTGAATTCGGGGGCACCCAAAGCTGCATCCAGAAACGTTTCTGGATGCAGCCGGCCTTTTCTATACCTGCATAACACACACCGACTCGGGAACATTTACCCTCAGTGCAATGCTTTCGGAAACAAAGAACACATACTCCATCCCCTCAGGGCCTTCAAATCCGGCCATTAAATCCTGTCCAAGGGCAATAGTGGCAAACTGCTCACCCGATGCAACCAACACCCCACCGGAGTTTAGTGCAGAAGCTTTTATTATTGAACCACCAACAAGGGATTTTAGGTGCTCAAATTCAAGCACCTCTTCCTGTGGATAACGCCTAAAGAGGCTGTTATAGAGTGTAGGTTCAAGAGCTAAACTGTATGGTCCATGAAAGCCAGCTTTGTCTAATTCATTTATGGCTTCAATTACCGATTCTGTTGCATCACCAACACCACTCCACTCTCTAAGCTTTGTCTTTTTTGTCCCTGGGGAATTGGTAAGACCATGTGTTTTCATTGGCTCTGAGCCATAATAGAGAAGTTTATCCTCCATTTTTGCACAGGTAAGAACACTTGAAACAAGGTCTTTCATATCAAACACTATTTTTGACTTGGTGTAAAGATCCAGATCGCGTCCATCCAAAGAGAATGAGCTTGAGATTAGAACAAGCGGTATTGACTGAGCGCTTATAAGTTGGGGACCGCTCTCTCCGTTACCCTCTATGTGCTGATCATGCATTGAAATACTTTTTACACCCAAGCCATATGGTCCTTCAATATGTAACAACTTTCGTGCGCTTAATTGCTGTGTTGCGACTGATTTTACAGTACTATCGATTAAATCCCATACACTTTCTTCAAAAGGTGCATCATCTCTATTTAGAAATTCGCTCATTACTAAGCCTCCCTAAGTGCAACAATAGTTAAGAAATAATCCTAATCTTTTAAATTTCCAACAGTTTTAATTTCCTTTTGCTGTGCAGCACCTTCTTCAAGCATTTCTTCAACTTCTTCGGCACCTTCTTGCATTAATTTTTTCTCATCTGGCAATAACAGCTCAAGCAGTTTCTGAAACTCCCCGGCATGGACCCGTTCTTCATTTGCCACATCCTGCAAAACAGCCTTGGCAAGCTTGTTATCGGTTGCATCTGCCAAAGCCTCATACAGATGAATGGCCTCTTCTTCAGCAGCAAGCGATAAGCGTATAGCCCTGCTTAATTCTCTTTCTGAAATTTTTTTCCCTGGAACCACACCAGAGAACGGGTTTACAAACTCAGCCATTTCTTTACTCCTTTCCCGATCGTGTACCAACACATTTTTTTATCTCTATTCCTGTCCAAAAAGTATATCAAACAGATTTATTTCATTATCATCAGTGATATTAATGCGCATTACACCATAGTACGCAAGGAGTACAGAGATACCGATGGTGAGCAATACTTTAAAAACCCTTCCCCTTTTTACCCCAATCTCTATTCTACCCTCTGTAGCATTTACAAAATAATCGATTACATCTTCTGGTAAATTACAGGTGAATTTGAGATGTATACCACTTAATTCTTCAAGAATGTTTGCAATACTTGGTGGACGTTTTTTTGCCTTTTTTGACATGCATGATTCTACCAGTCGAATCAATTGTGGTGGTAACTTCAATTTATATCGCTTAAGGCGCCTGTAGCGATTTTTCCTTTTAGCCCGATGTAGTCTTTTTCTCTTTTTTTGGCTAAATGCAGCTTGCCCTGTAATAAGTTCATACAAGATACAACCGAGTGAATAGATATCTTCTTTTACTCCCGAATCTTTTCCCTTTAATTTTTCGGGTGAACAGTACTTAACAAAGTTATCGTTTTCTTCAATTTTTTCTTTCCCCGCAAGAGGGGTACTTAAGCCTATATCAGTAACCTGTATGGTTCCGTCTTTAGTTAAGAAGACGTTTGAGGGCCTAAGGTTTCCATGAATAAATGAAATGGCATCATCCTGAGGACAATTAAGCTGATGTAAAGCCTTCAAAGCCTTACATACCATTATCCCCACTGAAGTACATACCTCCAGGGGAAATGCACCTCTGGTTGAGAGAAGCTCAGCTAATGTAGGCTCACTTACCCATTGCTGCTCAAGAAATGGCAAACCGTTATAAAACCCACTACCTAACACCGGAACAACTAAAGGGTGGTGGATCGACTCAAGGAGCTTTTTATCTACTCTAAAGGGTGATGATTTTGTCCTGAAAAGCTTAACTGCTCTAAGCTGCCCCTCAGGTAAAAGAGTCTGGTACACGATAGAATCGCTACCCTCTGAAACAGTACTGATTATTACTCCTGAACCAATTTGTCGTGTTTTTTTTGAATTCATGGTGTTTTAAAACTTTTAGTGTTTACTTAACATCTCAACACAGGTATTTAAAAATTGTGGTAAATCTTTAGGACCTCTGCTTGAGACCATATTTCCATCTATAACAACAGGTGCGTCTATATATTCTGCTCCTGCGTTTTTTATATCAACAGCAACTGATTTCCATCCCGTTAGTTTTCTCCCTTCAAGCACTCGAGCTGAAATAAGCAGCTGAGGTGCATGGCAAATTAAAAAAAGAGGCTTTTGAGTTTCCATAAATGCCCTCGCAAATACAACCGGCTCTTTATGAGCCCTGAGCCTATCGGGAGAATACCCCCCGGGAATAAACAGAGCATCGAACGCAGCCGGATCGGCTGATCCGGTTTCTAAATCGATTGCCACAACGGTCCCTTCCTTTTTTCCCTTTACCTCCGCTCCCTTCTTTAGTCCCAGGTGAACCAGCGAATGCCCAGCTTCCCTGAACGCTTTAGCGGGGGTAGTGTATTCAACGTCTTCAAACATATCATCAATGAGTATAGCAATAACAGCCATTCTCTTCTCCTTTTCTGTTTTTTAAGGTATCGCTTATTTCAGCAACACTGAGAGTAGAGCAAACTCTATTCCATTTACCTACCAGCTATGTAGTCACCGTCATATTCGTTAGAATTGAAAATGTGGAAAAGGATTTCTTAATACTGCAAACCTTCCACGACCTTTCCCCTAACCTGGGCATCGATACTAATGAATTAGATGCAGCCTGAGCTGGTCATGGTTTTTGCTTATCTGAGGATATTCAATTTAAAACGATATCACAGTTTCTAATTACTCGGTTTTGAAAGGATTTGTCATTATGATCAGCTATGGAATAAGCAAAAACTACTCTCTACCAATCCAAACAGTTCTCAAACAACTTCCAAAAGAGCTTACTAAAAAAGGGTTTAGTGTACTCTCAACCTATGACATTGAAGAAACATTTAACGAACATCTTGGGGTCAGCTTTAAACCTTATTATATAATCAGTGCAGCTATTCTCCCGCTTGCTTATAAGGCGCTATTGAAAGAAGAGCATTTTGGGGTAGTCCTTCCCTGCAACGTTGCAGTATTTAAGAAGTCAGATCAAACAGTAGTGACAGGAATTAATCCAAACACCTTCATGCACGTTATCAATAACGAAAATTTAAACGAAGGGGCCCTTGTGGTGGAAAGAAAGCTTCGTGAGGTGCTGATTGCACTGGAGAAACGTGAAAACAAGTTAAAGAGGGAAAAAAACAGCTACAAAGCTACTAAACAACTGGATAAAGTTGTAGCCTAACCATTACCAAAGGAACCGGCTTAACCCCGGTTCCTTTGACTTGAGTTTTCCTGACGCCACAACTCAAACATTTGCCAGAACCTCTCACGTGAAGAATGATCCGTTACCGTGTAAAGCAGGGTATCAGTTTTAAAATTAAATATTTTTTTAAATTGAGCAGCATTTTTAAGCTGATTATTTCTGGACAGTTTATCACTTTTGGTAAGAACAGGGAAAACCGGCAACTTAAGTTCATACAGCCAGCTTGCAGCCTCCTTATCAGCAGCGATGCCCGGATGCCTTATATCCAGTAACCATATAATCCCAGCCAAGTTCTCTCTTCCGGAACAATATTCACCAATTAATCTGCTCCATCGTTCCATCTCCCTGATTGAGGCCCGGGCGTATCCGTACCCGGGAAGATCGACCCATGCACTGCCATCACTGACCTTATACAAATTTGCAAGCGTTGTTTTCCCTGGTTTCTGTGATGTTCGCGCTATTACCCCCGATGAAAATACATGATTAATAAAGGATGATTTACCAACATTTGAACGCCCAAACACAGCATATTCATCCTCAGTAAGGGGGGGTAAATCTGAGAAATGCGCTGCTGATGTAACAAATTGAGCTTTATAAAGTTTGACCTTACCATGGGTTTTATCATTCATCATTTCATAAATTCCTAAAAAAAATGGTTATCTGTTTTGAACGTGATGGTGTAAGTTTTTATTTTTTATCTGCCACCCGGGCATAAATATAACCTTTTTTCCACTCTGCTGTTAAGCAATGCTTAGTATTGGTATAAATAAATAGGAGATTGTGCCTTTAAAGTAGCTTATCAGGCAGCCGGAGTAAATATATGACAATCAATGATGCCATAAAAACAATTGTATCTGGAAAAAACCTCAGCCTTAAAGAAGCCAGAGACACATTCACTACTATTATGAACGGAGAGGCGACCAGCGCTCAAATCGCCGCATTCATTATGGGGCTGCGAATGAAAGGGGAATCGGTTGAAGAGATCACCGCTGCAGCTGAAACTATGCGGGATAAAGCAACCAAGGTGATTCCTCAGAGTTGTGAACATCTGGTCGATACGTGTGGAACCGGAGGAGACAGCTCAAATACTTTTAACATCTCTACAGCTACGGCACTAGTTGCAGCAGGGGCAGGTGCCAGGGTAGCCAAACACGGCAACCGCTCAGTATCAAGTAAAAGTGGGAGTGCTGATGTACTTGAAGCACTCGGTGTGGATATCACTATTACTCCCCAGCAAATGAAAGAGTGCATTGAAAGGGTGGGAATAGGTTTTCTGTTTGCTCCAACACTCCATAAGGCGATGAAGTTTGCTGCAGCGCCCAGAAAAGAGATAGGAATACGAACGGTATTTAATGTTCTGGGCCCTCTTACAAATCCCGCTTTCACAAAACAACAACTCCTTGGAGTCTTCTCAGCCCACCTTACCGAGACTATGGCTACAGTGTTGAACAACACCGGTGCTACCAGAGCATTCGTTGTACATGGCCTCGATTCACTGGATGAAGTCTCTATATCTGCAGGCACCCGTGTATCGGAGGTAAAGGATGGGAAAGTAAAAACGTATACGGTTGAGCCAGAAGACTTTGGCCTAAAAAAATCACCCGCCAAACAGATTGAAGGTGCTGAAGCGAAGCAAAATGCAGCAATAATTACTACTATTTTAAACGGGGAAAAGGGTGCGCCCAGAGATATAGTAGTTCTTAATGCTGGGTTTGCATTGTGTGCAGCCGGAATGTGTGAAGAGCCAAGGGAGGGAGTAGAGCTTGCTCAGAGATCTATCGATTGCGGTTCTGCCCTTAACAAACTTGATGAGCTTGTTTCCCTTACCAACAGTTTCAAAACGGTTGCCCAGCCTTAGAGCTAAGCAACCATTCCTATATCATCGCGGATCTAAAAGACGGGCCATTATCACCCCGTCTATTGCCTCAATTTTTCCAGTTATATCCCCGCCAACTTTACCATCAATATCTATGATGTTGTAAGCAAGTTCTCCTTTATGCTTGTTGATCATATCAGCGATATTAATTTTTTCAGTAGCAAGCAGTGATGTAATCTGCCCCACCATGTTAGGGATATTTTTGTTGGCAATGATTAGTCTTGCAGTACCTGAGTAATCCATCTGACATTCAGGAAAATTAACAGAGTTTTTGATATTACCGTATTCAAGATAATCACGGACCTGATTTGCTGCCATTACTGCACAGTTGTCTTCAGATTCCGGAGTTGATGCACCCAGATGAGGAAAAGGGATGACATTTTCCTGTTTAAGAAGCTGCTCGTCGGGGAAATCGGTGACATAGGTGGATACGGTATTCTCTTCAAGAGCCTCAATCAGGTCGTTATTGTTAACCAGTCCACCACGAGAAAAGTTAAGCAGCCGTACGCCTTTTTTCATTATTGCAAAGCGTTCTTTATTAATCATCCCTTTGGTTTTTTCATTAAGAGGAACATGTATTGTAATGTAGTCTGATTCTGCAAGGAGGCTCTCCAGTCCCCTTGCTCTCTTAACACTGCTTGAAAGCCCCCAGGCCGCCTCAACAGAAATAAAGGGATCGTAGCCTGTAACTTCCATACCTAAAGCTATAGCATCATTTGCCACCATTACCCCTATTGCACCCAGACCAATAACACCAAGTCTTTTACCTCTAATCTCCGGGCCCGCAAAATTTGATTTACCTTTCTCAACGAGTTTTGGTACCTTATCTCCTTCACCAATAAGCCCTTTAGCCCAAAGTACACCGGGTACAAGTTTCCTTGAGGACATGAAAATACCTGTAAGTACCAGTTCTTTAACACCGTTTGCATTTGCCCCGGGAGTATTAAAAACCACCTGTCCATTTTCGGTGCATTTATCAACAGGGATGTTATTAACTCCTGCCCCTGCCCTGGCGATAGCCTTCACCGATGCGGGAATATCCATATCATGCATATTAAAGCTTCTCAGCACTACTGCATCAGGGTTGACTATCTCTGAAGCGATCTCATAATCATCTCGTGGAAACTGTTCGAGTCCCTTGTAACTAATCTTATTTAACGTCTGAATTTTGTACATTTTTTTCTCCTCAGTAGCTTTTGTTGGCACTTTTAGCTGTTTTCCTGTTCAAATTTTCTCATAAATTCCACCAAAGCTTTTACCCCCTCAACCGGCATAGCATTATAGATACTTGCCCTCATTCCACCTACCGATCTGTGCCCTTTGAGGTTAATCAGGCCGGCTTCTGTAGCACTTTTAATAAATGTTGCGTTAAGAGCATCCGTGGGAAGCACAAATGGTACATTCATAAGAGATCTGTGCTGTGGCTCAACGGTGGCCTTAAACAGTTTTGAATCATCCAGAAAACCGTAGAGGATTGCAGCCTTTTCATCATTTATTTTCTGTATTGCTTCAACACCTCCGGCTTCCTTTAACCACTGGAAAACTAGCTTTGCCATATAGATTGGATAGCAGGGAGGGGTATTATACATTGAACCACTCTCAGCGTGTGTTTTGTAGGTAAGCATAGTAGGTGTAAAATCCAGTTTCTGATCCAACAGATCATCTCGTATTATTACTACTGTAACACCTGCCGGGCCGATATTTTTCTGTGCCCCTGCGTAGATAATACCAAAGCGTGTTACATCCATCTTTTCAGAGAGGATATTTGAAGACATATCGGCTACAATCGGTACATTACCGGTATCAGGCAATTGAGTGTACTTGGTACCAAAGATAGTATTATTGGTAGTGATATGTACATATGCAGCATCGGGATCGAACATATCCTTTGTAAGTGAAGGTATGTAGGTAAAATTCTTATCCTGTGATGTAGCCACTTCATTAATCTGTCCATATCTTTTAGCTTCAGCGATTGCCTTTTTTGACCACATTCCTGTGTTTATATAATCTGCTTTTTTGGATTTACCCATAAGGTTAAGAGGAACCGCAGCGAATTGAGTTGATGCACCACCCTGAAGAAACAGAACTTTGTAGTTTTCAGGAATGTCCATGAGTTGCCGGATAAGTGCTTCTGCCTGGGTAATGATATCCATAAAGGCAGAGGAACGGTGGCTCATCTCCATTACAGATGTTCCGGTTCCGTTATAATCAAGCAACTCTGATGCAGCCGTCTTAAGTACCTCTTCTGGAAGTGTAGATGGTCCTGCACTAAAATTATACACTCTGCCCATGAAACTTCTCCCTTCTTAAAATTAGTAAAATAAAGCTAATTGTTTTCTCTTAAATGTAACAGTGCTGAAAGCACCCTGAATTCACCGGTCAAATCCACATTACGAACAAGTACAGAAGAGGGGGCTTTTATGACTACCGGGGTAAAGTTTATTATCCCCTCTATTCCCCCATCAATCAAACGTTGAGCAACCTCCTGTGCGCCCGATGATGGAACGGTGAGTATTGCAAGCTCAATGTGCATCTTCTTCACTGTTTCTGTTATTTCATAAGCCGGAAACAAATTGACCCCGCTGTGCATTGTTTCAATCAGATTTATGTTAGAGTCAAACCCTGCAACGATTTTAAACTCTCCCCCCCTGAAGCGCTCATGATGAAGAATAGCAGACCCAAGATGCCCAAGCCCTACCACACAAGTCACCTTCTCTCTGTTAAAACCCATTCTTAGCGCAATAAGCTCTATGAGGTTTATTACATTGTATCCCCCACCCGCGCTGGCGGTTTCACCAAGATAGCTTATATCTTTTCGCACATTGTGTGCACCCACCCCCAATATTTCACCCAGTGCAGAGGAGGACACCCGCTGCTGACCACTCTCGTTAAGATCACAAAGGACCTGATAAAGAGTACAGAGCCGGGCTACTGCAGGGAGTGGAATTGAACTAGCCATTAAGCCTCCTGTGAAAGTTTTCACAATTAATATAACACCATCACGGGAAACATGCAAGCATTTTTTTGTTTCAGAGCACAGAAAACGCAGCAAATTAACCCTTTTTGTGATTTTTTTCACAGACGTTAAACCCTTACAGCTAATATTAGGGGTTGATTTATCCACTGAAAGGTGAGATAATATCAAAACAGTTAACCAGATTATCGCCATCGCCGTATCAGGCTGCACAAAAGGGCCATTTGCGCAGTCTATTTAGTTTTAGAGGAGCATTCATGGCAATAAATGTTAATGAAGTAAAAAGAAGGTTGCTTGTATTACTCAATAACCCCAATTTGGTGAATGAGTATATACGGCAGTACGGTCCTACAATTGACATAAAGTGTATCAAAGCAGTAAAAGAGAGCCAAAAACGCAATATCCCCCCTGATGCTAAGCACCAGGATGGTGATGATCCCATTTTTGAGATAAAGGCAAAGTGCCCGGTGTGCAATAAAGAAGAGATTACGGGGTATGAACTCAGGGCAAAAACGCAGCAAGTTACGCAAAACCGCTTCCTGGTCCCTTCTTATACCGGAACACAAAATTATAACACTGTCGACTATTCGTTGATCGCAGTAACCATTTGCCCCCGCTGTCTTTACGCATCCCCGGACAAAAAGGATTTCATCCGTCACCAGATCGCTTCGGGTGTTGAGGTTAAAAGCCAGCTTTCGGGAAGTATCCTGATAACTCTTCAGGAAAAAATTGGTGAACGCAAAGCCTTGCTGAATTCGATCACCGATTATGAAACCTATTTTGTCCGTCCACGCTATTACGATTCAGCTATGGATAGTTACCGTCTGGCGATGTCCAGAGCCAAGGTAGAAGCCTGGTATGAACTTCCCTATTCCTATTACAAATTAGGCTCCTATGCATTAAGAATCGCCAAGATTATGAAAGACAGCTCTTTGGATGACACCGAAACGCTTGAAGAAGCCTTAAGTTATTTTGAAGTAGCGTTCAGGACTTCAAACTGCCCGGCTGAAGACCTTGAGATGCAGGTAATCTATCTTATCATTGCAATCAATATACGGTTGAACGACTTTAATAAGGCAAATTCCTATATTTCAGTATTCAGCAATCTAAAAAACACAAGAATCGCCGAAATGAAAGAAAATCCACAACTTACTACTACTATTATCGATAAGTGGAACGACAGAGCAAAATTTCTCTGGGAGGATCGCCATTGTCCCTCGCTCTTTGAGTAAAAATGATGTAGAAGAACCCAAAATCCTCCATAGCCCCCCCCTGAGTTTTGCTGATTAAGTCTTAGAATTTATTCTCTACGTATCAGATCAGCAAAACTTTTATAATTCATAGAATTTATTTTCTTCTGTTTCGTATTTTTCATCTATATTCATTAGTTTGTTTCAGGTTCCGCATAGAGTACAGAAAAACCGAACTGAATTTGTAATCTTATTTTGGAAGAGTTTGCACGTATGGAAAAAGTTACCATAGGAAATGTAGAGTTGGTTCTTTCACATCCGGTTAAAACAGAAATGGAGTGGATCGGACAGGGCGAACCGATACGTCAGCTTGCAGCCTGCTGGATGGTGCTTGAGGAGTCTGATATAGCACTTACTCCCCGCATTATCGGTCTTCCCGGTATAGGGAAAACTACCCTTGCCATGGCTGCGGCGAGGCAGCGAAATCAGGATGTGTACGTAATGCAATGCACATCAGACACCCGACCTGAGGACCTGCTGGTAAGCCCGGTTCTGTCCCAGGATGGAAAAATATCCTACCATGCCAGCCCTCTTCTCAGTGCAGCTATAAAGGGAGGGGTGGCGATCCTTGATGAAGGCAACCGAATGTCTGAGAAGTCCTGGGCATCTCTTGCCGGGCTGTTTGATCACCGTCGCATGGTAGAGTCGATAGTAGCAGGTATCACTGTAACTGCACATGCAGATTTCAGAGCTGCAGTTACCATGAATGAAGATTCCTCAACTTTTGAAATTCCCGACTATATCATGTCTCGTCTTCAACCCGGTATTCGCATTCCGTTTCCACAGCGCGAAGATGAGTTGCGCATCCTCTCCTACAGCCTTCCGTTTAGTTCTAAAGAGGTTTTGGATATCTGTGTTGATTATTTGCAAAGAGCTCATGAACTTGATCTTCCCTACTCGGTCCGTGATGGAATCAATGCTATGCGATATACACTTAAGTTACTTAATAGTGGTGAGCAACAAAAGGACACCCAGAGTGTGTTTAATGAAGCACTGAAGCAAATTTTAGGAGATGAAGCTCTTGATCTTGAAAAACTTGCTTCCAGACGCAAAAATTCCGGTGAACACCTTCCATCAATGAATCTGGGGGATTTTTTCTTTCCCGATGATGAGGACCTGAATCCAGATAATGATGAGGAATACTGAGTGAAACTTGCTTCTGAAATAACTTTAATACCTGTTTTGCACGGTAAAATCGCATTTGCTGCGCATGTTCGTAAACTCTGCAATTCCGAAAATTTTGATGCTATAGCTATCGATGTACCGCTTACTTTTGAGCAGGATTTAGGAGAAGCGGTTGACAGACTACCTTTTATCAGTGCGCTGACAGCTAAAGACAATGAGGACCATCTCTTTTATGTACCCATCGATCCCTGCGATTCGACTATTGAGGCTGTTCGCCAGGCAAGGCAAAAGAGAATACCCTTTCACTGTATAGGATTTCCAAAGCTCTCTATCCCCTCACCGATGCAGGGGCTTCCGGATGAGTACGCAATTAATTCTGTAGGATTTGATACCTTTAGCGCCTTGTGTCTTCATGCTGCAAAGTTACCGCAAAAAGGTTCTTATAACGATGAAGCTGCACGGTTTATTGCACACAAACTTTTACAATTAAAACAGTCCCAAAAAAATGTTTTAGCTTTGGTGCATTTTCGAAGGTTTGCTGCGGTTGTTAAACATTTTGGCAAAGAGGAGACCTATAACGCTCTCTTTGCTCCAGCACCTACCTATTCTCTTTCCAAATTTCTTATTAATCCAGACCACCTGTACTTTGCACTTGGAGAGCTTCCGTTTGTAACTGCAAAATTTGAAAAGGAAAGACAAAACATATTTTCTGAGCCTGTCGATATAATTGATTGCATAAAGGATCTTTTCAGAGAGACCAGGGATGATTATATGGACCACAGCATTGCAGCCGAAGAACTTTCACCTGTCAGGATACAGGCTGCTTTGAGCTATCTGAGAAATTTAACCGTTATGTCCCAACGATTCTTGCCATCACTTTTTGATATAATTGAAGCTGCAAAGGGGGTGGGTGGAAACGCTTACGCAGTACGAATACTTAAAAGTGCACGATATTACCCTTTTCTGCCCTTCGATTCCAATGAAAGAATTATGGATACAGGAATCAGCAATGTTGCGTTATCTTCTGAAGTGGGGCCGGGTGATAAAAAGGAAATTTTCGAATCAACCAATTTGTTCCGGGATATGCAGATGCACTGGAAAACTCTTTCCATCAAACCTGATCCGTCTTTAGAGAAGAGGAAAAAATATAAGTACACCTGGAATCCGTTGGGTATGTGCTCACATCAGCCTGAGGATATACGTATAGAAAATTTCAATTCACACTTAAGGCACCGTTCACTGCAAATTCTTTCAGAGAGCTACAGCAAATCAGAAAAATTTACATCTTCTGTAAAAGATGGGATAGATATACGTGAAACATTACGAAACTGGTACACAGGTGACATCTATGTAAAAGAAATACCGCCGGTTAAAGGCAAAATTGATACTGTGGTGATTTTGTTTGATGAAAATAATGATCACCTGTATCCTCACCGCACTGTCTGGTATGCAGAACATGATCAGGAATCGACTCTTACTTTTTATGCTTCTGACCCCTTTGAAGACCTTATCGGTCCCGGTGTTGCCAGATGTACTTATGGTGGTTTATCTCTTCTTTTTCCACCAAGAACGATTCCCAGTGCATTTGAAGTTACAGGTGAATTGAACCTTACTGACTGTGCTTCTAAACTTGTTGCGGGGGCACTGATGTTTAGCAGAGAGAAAGCTGTGGCAATTGTATCGGCCCAAAAGCCAGATATTAAAAAACGTATGCTGGCTTCCAGGTTTAAAAAGCATCTGGTATGGATACCCATGGCCTCTTTTTCAAGCGAAACATTACGCAAACTTCGCCGGTTTCATATACTGAATGGTAAAAACGTGAGAAGCTGGGCATCTCGTTTCATAGGGGATTAACGTATGATGAGTAAAAAAGTACGTTTCATTCTATTTGTGGTTACAGTGCAGGCTTCAATACTTTTTGCACTGGAGCCGGAGTTTTTTGATTCTCTTGAGGTACGTCTCAGAAATGATTACCGAATTTGTACCGGAAACAGATCTAACCCTTCAACACACTACCTTATAAGGTGGAAAAGGGAGATTGATGAGCTGTTATCATCAACTGATTCCGATTCTCTGCAAAAAGCCTACCTGCGTATGACCAATCGAGATCCGCATGATGTCAGGCCTTGTGAAATTGCCGTCTGGTATAAAGAACAGCTCACTCAGGAGCAGCAGCTTCAAGTGTCGTTAGAAGAGATTGTTAGAAGTAAGGAACTTGCTGAAGCTGATTCTGTGTCTGTAACCCATGAGTTATCTTCCCTGCAAAACCGACCTGCTGATTTTTTTGCAATGCCCGCAGGTATTACACCCCAGAGCTTTAAATGGCTTTTTAAAAGAAATACAGACAGAGAGCTTACAGAGAACAACTCCAGTTATGTTGCAGATTCGATCTATATACAAAACAGGCCATTTACTGCCACATTCTACTTTGATGAGCACGACAGGTATTTCAAATATGAGTTGGTTTCACCATTAGCCCCTGCGGATTCACTTGATCTCAGAGTAAGGCAAGATGCAGCAATTCTTGAAAACCACTTTAAAGGAAAGTTGGAACTTTCTCCTGAAGTTTTCCGTGTCGGTTTTTTTGATATAAAGGAGGGAAAAGGCGCCACATACAGAAGCTGGCAGAATGAGGCTTTTTCGATCACTATACAGCTTTCAACAGCAAACAATCTTTATTATACCAAAGCAGTTGTTCAGTACTCCTTGAATATGTTAAACCTTAAAGAGTCGCAATGAACATTTCATTTCCTTTTTTAGCCCATAGATCACCTTTGAACCGCAACTCTTTTCATAATGGTTTACGTGCATGAAAACACCTGAAATGAAAATCGGCCTGTTTCGGACAGGTGACCTTATAATCCTTCTTCTATTGCTTGCAGGGATGGTAATCGTTTGGCCGCTCATTAGATCTTCTCATCCAGGTGAAGTAGTTATTTTCAGGGACAATCAACCTATAGCAACATATCCCCTTCGAAGTGAAAATGTCATCAGTATAAGGGGCGAACTTGGGCAGGTAGGGATAATGATTTCTGATGGGAAAGTGCAGATACATTCTGTAACCTGTCCTCACCAGATATGCAAACGCTCCGGAGCGATTCAGCGCTCATTTCAGCAGCTTGTCTGTGTTCCCAATCGAATACTTGTAGAGATACGTACATCGGAAGACAGTGGTGGTATAGATGCAATCACCTATTAAACAGAGTCGCGATTCAGATGTAGCAATAAAAGCTACCTGGCTTCTGCTTGCAGTAGCAATAAATGCACTGGAACTTGCCTTCCCCAGACTTCCTTTTCTTCCCTGGCTTAAGCCCGGCCTGGCAAACACAATCACTATCATCTGGATCGTCAAATACGGGCTGACAGATGCTTTGCTTTTTACTACACTCAGGGTGTGGATTTCAGGGTTTTATTTTGGATTTTCTCTTATCACAATGTCACTTGGATTCGGTGGAGGAATTCTATCCACTCTGGCCATGGGTTTAACCTGGAGTCTGTTAGGTAAACATCGTATGATAGGGACAATAGGTCTTGGGATGATTGGAGCCCTGTTTCATAACATTGGTCAAATAGTAGTGGTATACCTGTTGATGGCCCGAAATTTCAGAATTTTTTACCAGATGCCCTTTATGCTTGGCGCTGCACTTATTCTGGGTGGAGCAGTTGGAGCACTTGCACTACCCCTCATGAGACTTCTTGAAAAAAGTAGCGTCAGTGATATTCAGTCTAAACAGGAAACGAACAAAATACCCCCCGGTTTAAGAGATAAAGTTGCTGTAGCATTCACACTGATTCTAAGTTTTACTCTCGTCTTTATATCTGATATAATTTTGCTTGCAGCAGCAGCTATTTGTTTTTCTCTGATTTCAATAATCCTTCAGAAACGGGGCATCCGGAGTGTATTATTTCCATTAAAATTATATTGGATATTTCTCTTTTCAGGTTTTGTTCATCTTTTCTTTTCCTATGGAACTAAAGTTGAGTTGTTACCATTTGTTACCGAAGAGGGGATACAGCAGGCTATATTGCAATGGATAAGACTATGGACTTGGCTTCATGCAACAACTATTTTCAGACGTTTCAAATTCCATGACATCTTCTTTGATTTGCTGGGCAAAGTGTTTCCGTTAAAAAGCTCAACTTTAGATGCTGGGCTGATTGCACTTGATTTTTTTCCCGAAACACTTCAGCATTCTGGCAAACAAAGGGGGGCAAATGTTATCAGGCGGCTGCTAAAGGCCCCGGTACAAACACTCTTCAATTATGTTGAGGGCATGAATCAACGTATTGGCACCATTATCACCCAAAATAGTGAGCTTAAAACATAAAGAAACAGAGCATAATAATTATTATTTATAAATGAGGGACTATGAACAACATTCATGAAAAAGACTGGGCATCAGAGAACTGGGGAGGACACAGTGGGATGGCTAGTCAATCAGAATACAGCATAGTAGATGACAGTGCAGAAGAACGAGCTAAAACAAAACTGAAAAGTGAAAAAGATCGGTCTAAAGAGTAAATAACATACTACTTTTCATTTAAGGATAACTTTTATAACTTATTTACAATTCTTTTTATACCGTCTTTCATTAGTGGCGCACCAAAGTTCAGTAAAAGTCCAAGACGGTAATCGAGAAGCTTAATGTAGGTTAACAGCTTTTTACTATATACTGGGTGGAGATTTTCGACTGATTTCAATTCAATGACTATCTGATTTTCAATGATTAAATCGGCTCTAAACCCTTCTTCAAAAAACATATCTTCAAAAACAACAGGCACTGGCTTCTGGCGTTGAACACCAAGGCCCAGGCTTTTAAGCTGTTTTGCAAAATCGTTTCATAAACAGATTCAAGTAGCCCTGGCCCAAGTTTAGAGTGTATGTGATAGGCAGTGTCGATTATCAAGCCAGATATTTCATTTATCTCCTTCATTCATACTTCCCTCTCTTATATATGCCTCAAGTATTCTTTCCCTCTCTCCCTCTTCATCCTACTCTTCTCTGCGCCTCCCCGACTCTGCGCGATCCCTCTCTCTCCATCCTTCTCTTCTCTGCGCCTCCCCGACTCTGCGCGAACCCTCTCTCTCCCTCTTCATCCTAATCTTCTCTGCGCCTCCCAACCTAAAAATCCAAAGACGCCGTTAACCCCCAGTTCTCACTCCCCCTGTAGAAATCTAATTGAAGCTGGTTAACTATCATCCCTGCCCCGCCAAAAAAGAGATTTCCTTTTCTTAGAGCAGAGAAAACTTCAGGCACACTATCCGGTGCTCTTGAAAACCCAAATCTCAGATAATAATTGGATAAAACCCGGGCTTGGACTCCTGAGCGAAAGACAGTTGTTCTTTTTATTTTACGATCGAACAATCCAAACACCTCAATGTCCATAGGAATAGAGATCTCGACTCCCTGACCCAGAGAAAAATGATAAGCGATTCCAACCACCATTGTACGATACCTTGATGCGGTCCAACCTCTGTTCCTTTCACTTTTATTTAAATCCTGCAGCGTGTCAGCCAGCTCTTCATCGGCATACGCTTCTTTTGTTCTGCTCCATCTGTACCCTACCAAGTTTTTGAGTACAAAAGAAAAATCCAAATTATCCATTACGTTTGTTTGGAAGAATCCAAGATCAAACAAAAGCCTTCTCTCCCTCATATCTTTAATGATGTTTGCAGAGGCTGAATCTTTAAGTTCATGGCTGAACGACATATTTTGATAATGAATGTTGAGTCCATAATCCACAGGGCCCTGACTGTCGACCTGTTCACTAAGTCGCCCAGAGATATTTCCGGTGAATTCATAAAGGTTACCGGAGGTTCCTCTTTGAATAGAGTAAAAGAATCCCAAGGCTCCTTCGTGGTTGGCATAGCTAACTCCTCCTGGTAGCAATAAGTCGTTATAAAGAGAATCATAGCCATACCCTACTGCCAGAGCTCCCCGTTCAGGAACGTGGCTTCTGTAACTAAAAACCAGTGCGGGATTAATTGTACCCTGCATTATTCCCATGGAGAGTGCACTTCCGGCTCCACCCAGAGAGGTGGAAACTACGCTGTTGGCTGAAAGTTGAGGGGTTAAAAACATATCTACGTCAGACCCCTTAGCTACTACTGCGATCAACAAAATTAAACTACATAAAGAAAGGCGATATCTCATTTTTCTCCCCGAAGTCATACATTTAATGCCCGATACAGTTTTAAAATAGATCATGTCATACCGATTTTTCTTCCATCGGGGATTTGTTCACTTAAACTGGGGGCTTCGGTCAAATCAATAAATATTACCCGACATTAAACGAAATAATATATAATAATCTTCACTCTAACAGACATTTTTGCCGGGATAAATATTTTCACTTGCTCTTAATGAGGGCTTTAGCTATTTTGCAATTTAATTTTTTTATCCCAGAATTCCTTCGGAGAGGATATATGAAAGAGAAGATACATCCAAAATACGAAAAAGCTACCTTTACCTGCTCATGTGGAAATGTAATCGAGACCAGGTCCACAGCAAAGAGCACACATTTGGACATTTGCAATGAGTGCCATCCATTCTATACTGGCAAGCAGAAGCTTATTGATACTGCAGGTAGAGTTGAGAGATTCCGCAAACGTTACCAAAAAAACAACAAAAAATCTTAGCTTCCCAAAAGATCTCTTCAGGACGGAAAAGTGTCATACCTTTTCTGTCCTTTTTGTATTCAGGCTGATCTGTTCAGCTTTTTTTCGCATAAATAGTTATGAAGTTTGATATCTGTTTATTTTTTGGCAGATTATTTTTTAGTCCGCTAACGTTAGATGCACCAAAGCTGCTTACTTAGCTTTGCCGGCACTTGAAAGCGATCCTATGATAAAAGAGAAAGTTAAAAACGTACTGATACACCATAGTGAGCTTGAAGCCCGACTTGCCTCACCTGAGGTAACTTCAGACCCCTCCAAAATGGAGAAGCTTGGAAGAGAGTACAATTCTCTGAACAAAAATTTGCCTGTGTATAAAAAGTATCTTGAGATGGTGGAAAATATAGAATCGGCTCAGGAGCTTATTGAGTCAGAATCAGATCCAGAGCTACTTGAACTTGCCCGTGAAGAGCTTTACGAGTATCAGCATCAACTCCCTGAGATCGAGCAAGAGGTGAAAATTCTTCTGGTTCCAAGGGATCCAAAGGATCTCAAAAACGCGGTGGTGGAGATCAGAGCAGGCACAGGTGGTACTGAGGCCGGGATATTTGCCGCCGACCTTTACCGTATGTACACCCACTACGTGGAAAAAAGGGGTTGGAGTATAGAGGTACTGGGCTCAAGTTTTGGAGACCTTGGTGCGGTAAAAGAGGTCATTATGATGATTAAGGGGGAAAACGCGTATGGAACCCTTAAATATGAATCGGGAGTTCACAGAGTTCAGCGGGTTCCTCAGACAGAGACGCAGGGCAGGGTTCATACTTCAGCAGCATCGGTTGCGGTATTTCCTGAAGCAGATGACTTTGAGGTGGATATCGATCCTAATGAGCTGCGTATCGACCTTTTCTGCTCAAGTGGTCCAGGCGGCCAATCGGTTAATACCACCTATTCTGCAGTACGGATAGTTCACTTACCTACCGGTCTGACCGTTTCCTGTCAGGATGAAAAATCTCAGCACAAAAACAAAGCAAAAGCTATGAAAGTGCTTCAAACCAGGCTCTACGAGCAGAAATTAGCCGAAGTGGAAGCAAAAGAATCGGCGGAGAGAAAGAGTATGGTTAGCACCGGTGACCGAAGTGCCAAAATCCGCACCTACAACTTTCCTCAGAATCGCCTTACCGATCACCGGATGAATCTAACCCTTTACAGCCTGGATTCTATAATAAACGGAGAGTTAGATGAGCTCATAAACTCTCTTTCTATTGCTGATCTCAATGAGCAGGTAAAAAAGGCTGGCATGTAATTTCTCGTTTCTGGAGTAGTTTTTATGAACAGGGGTGAAGCGTTACACTATATAGAATCTAAAATCACCTCTGTTTCTGGCGAGTTCAGCCGTCCGGAAGCCGAAAGTATACTTCAAAATCTCCTGAAGATCTCACGAACCGAGCTGTTACTATCACACGCTGAAGCGATAGACTTTCAGACCGAAAGTCGTATTAATGAGATACTAAAACGCAGGCAAAATCATGAACCACTGCAGTACATATTAGGGTCGACCTATTTTTATGATCGTGAATTTAAGGTAAACTCAAGTGTTTTAATACCTCGCCCGGATACGGAGACTCTTGTAGAGGCAGTATTGAACTCTGAGAGTTCAGGGGGAAAAAGATTTATTGATCTGGGAACCGGTTCGGGAATAATTGCTGGTATTTTGTCTTCACACTGCTCGAGATGGCGTGGAATAGCTGCAGATATATCGATTAGTGCACTAAGGGTGGCAAGGGAAAATCTTGGCCCTGAGCTCTCCCTTATTTGCGCAGATATGTTAAAACCGTTTAAAAAACGTAAGGTTTTCGATTTTTTTGTTAGTAACCCGCCCTACATCTCTTCCCGTGATATAGATTTTCTGGATAAAAGTGTAATTGACTATGAACCGCTAAGTGCACTTCTTGGTGGTGGTGATGGGCTCGATTTTTACCGATACCTTGCAAAAGAATCCTCCTCGTACTTAAAAGAGGGAGGAAGGATCTATTTAGAGATTGGATATGATCAAAGTGAAGCAGTTCAAGAAATACTTAGAACTGAAGGGTGGGAAAAAATTACTTTGATTAAAGATCTTGAACGGCGTCCAAGGGTAATTAGCGCATGCCTCAGCACCGATAAAGGCTTGTGATGAGAGAGAATCTTGAAAATCCATTTCCACTACCTCTTTGGTTGAACAAATGTTTTGCAGCTCAAAGTGCCTCTGTTCTCTATAGAGCAGTGGTGGCATTGCGAAACAAAGCGTATGACAAGTTCGCCTTTCTCTCACATCCACCATCGAGGCCTACCATAAGTATTGGTGGAATCCGGGCTGGTGGAACAGGAAAAACTCCGGTAGCCCATTTTTGTGGTGAGTACCTTAGCTCACGGGGCTATGATATCGCATTTTTATCCAGGGGTTATGGGAGAAGAAGTAAGGATCAGTTGCTTATTTCTCCCTCAGAGACGGTGTCCTGGGAAAGTGTTGGTGATGAGCCATCGTTGCTGAAAAAAAATCTTCCTCAGAGTTGGATTGCAGCGGGTTCAAACAGGGTTCAAAGTGCAAAAGAGTTATCGGGCAGGGTTTCTAAGGATACAGTTTTTATTCTCGATGATGGATTTCAGCACCGGCGTTTAAGGCGCAACCTTGATATCATCTGTGTACATGAGCACGTTTTAAGCGATTTTATGATTCCCCATGGGTATTTGCGTGAGCCACTTTCTTCCCTTTTTCGGGCAGATTTTCTGATTCTTACAGCTGGGATCAGTGATTCTGTTGAGAGGCTTACAGAAGTAGCAAAAAAGCTAAGGAACAGGTATAAAAAGCCGGTCAGCATTCTTATTCAGAAGCCTGAGTATTGGGTAAATGGAACAAGTGGTGAGACCAGCGCTGTTTTACCATTAAAGGAGCCGATTGTTGTGTGTGGGATTGCGCGCCCCCATCGTTTTATCAATCTAATCCGCTCTATGGACATAAGGCCATCTGAAATTTTGTCTTTTAAAGATCATCATATATTTCAAATGAATGATTTTTTGGGAATGCGCAATTTATATTCAAAAGGATTAGTCACTACCGAGAAGGACTTTTTGCGGCTTTCATCAATAGATTCAGCGAAATTGCCGCAAACGTGGTATCTTAAGATAAAACTTGATTTTGCTGATAATGAATCACAAACAGCATTTTACTCGACAATGGACAAGTTCAATCATAAAATTACTCAAAAGGAGGCTCTCTAAGATGAGGTTCGTTTATTATTTAATCCTGGTTGTTCTGACTGCAAGTGTTTTTGCATCACCGATTTATGCAGAAGATAGTGATACAGAGATGGAAATGGCCACCATGGAAATGAGCGGCGAAGATATGGAGGATATCGAGGGAGAAACAAAGTATGTAGAAGTTACAAGAGCCTTCCCTAATATTTATGAAGAACTGGATCCCAAATCAAGAGTTATACGCCAGCCAAGAAGAGGTGAGTTTCTTGAACTGATAAGTCAAGGAAGAAGGTGGTATAAGATCAGAACTGAGGATGGTGAAGAGGGGTTTCTTGAGATGAGAGCAGGTCGTGTAGTGGAAAGAAAAGGCATTTTCTCCTCCTGGCAATCAATTCTCGGTTTTATATTGAACATAGTACTGCTTTCAGGGCTTGTTGTTGGAGTAGTTATATTCGTTAAAAAACAAAAGGCTGCAGTAGAAAACTAAAGGTTTTTGTATGTTGATTTTCATGAGTACAGTGCTGATTGCACTCGTTTTTCTGGTTCCTGAAGGAGTGGGTAGCCAACATCCTTCCGATGTTTTTAATGAATTTGGCGCATCCCCCAGCTCAGCACCTGCTCATGAAAATGTTGCTTTAAATGAAGAGGGTTCCGATTCCTCACCTTCAGCACCGTCTCACTCGCGTCATCCATCCCATCTCCCTCCGGATCATTCTCCTGATCACATGGAAAATGAAGAGCAGCTTTATGTGCAGATACAAAGGACCCCCACTAACATCCTTGCACATCTAAGCCCTAACGCACCCATATTGGGAGTTGCCAGAAACGGGGATGTTTTTCCACTTATAGCAGAGGGAAGACGCTGGTGTACTATAGTGTATGACGATACGACTGGGTGGGTAGAGAGAAGGCATGTAGAGATTGTCACCGCCCCTTCATCGGTGTTCCTTGCCGATGCTAAAGCACTATTATTTGCGATCGCTATAATCGTGTTTATTGTGCTTGTGATAGGGGCAATTATCACCTGGCGTCATATTAAAGCTGAAAAACTCAGGGGTGTGGTTATTCCAAAAAACGCCCTGATAATCGCGGCAAAAGACAAAACGGTTCACTATATGTTGAGTGATGTCAAGGCTCCACTTGAAAGATGTTTTACTGAAATAGGATTCAAGGTTAATAAAGCTCACGATTTAATGGCAGCACGCAACATAATCAGTCACTCTCCTCCTGATCTTGTTCTTGTAGACTGGCAGTTTGCTCCCGGTGTTTTAACTGTAATAGAGCGAATGTTCTCACAGCACCCATCAGCCAGTAATGCGTTGTTTTTATTCTATAACATTCCTGACCCCTCCTCTGTTCATCTTCAAAGTGTATTGCCCAATATTGGTTTTTTGGGTCTGACATTTTCTGACAGAGACATTTTTAAGCTTGTAACGCCGCTGATAATCACTGCAGAGAAGAGTATGAATATTCAAAAGAGTGTTAAGTCTTCAGCACTTGAGGGGATCATAAAAGATGGAAACTTGCTTGAAGTACTCCAGTTTATAGAAATTGGCAGTAAGACCGGCTGTCTTATGATTGAAACGAAATCTCCTTTTGGTCTTATGTATTTCAACAGAGGGCGGATAATCTACGCAGCAACTCCAAAATCGCAGGGGAAAAAGGCAATATTTTCAATACTTAACCTAAAATCTGGTAAATTCCGTTTTGTGTTGAATAAAACTCCCAAATCTGCCAATCTTAATCTTTCCACTCTTGAGATTCTGATGGAATGGACAAAGGAACTGGATGAAGCTACTGGGCATTGATTACGGACGCCGCCGTATCGGTCTGGCAGTTACAGATGATGATGGTTACTGTATCAGAGGCCTGGATGTAATAGACAGGAAGAAAACCTCCGACAGTATCGAAAAGCTTTTACACATAATCTGCGCACAAAAGCCTCAAACAATAGTATTTGGGCTTCCGCTCGATGTAGAAGATAAGGAAACAGTGATGAGTCGGGAGGTTAGAGAATTTGCTTCAGAGGTGCAAAAGAGAAGCGCACTGCCAATAGAGTTCATCGATGAGAGTCTTTCTTCACGCAGAGCTACGGAATTTTTATCCTTAAAGAAGAAAAAACAGAGACGCGATAAGGCAATGGTAGACAAAATTGCCGCTTGTTTGATTTTGGAGCGGTATCGTGAGGAAGTATAATGAGGCTTTTTGTTCGTTATTCGATGTGCGTTGTAACCAGCCTGTTGTTGCTCGGCTCTGTTTGCCCAACCTTTGAGCCACCACCACCTCCTCCTTTATCCCAGCCATTTATAACTGATATAGAGCTAAAAGAGTTTAGGAATTCAGGTCAATTTGTAGAAGCTGCCTATGTGCAATGGTCTCCACCGATGGACAGTTCACTGAATGCCACCTCTTACACTCTGCTAAAGAAAACCACCGCTGATTCGCTTTTTGATATCTTGTCCGAGAATATCCCTTCTCATATCACTGAGTACTATGACCGACTATCTGAAGCTGATTTCCCTTCGATACATTACGACACCATTTTCTATAAAGTTTTTGCAACCGATTCTCTTGGACGCCGGGGAGATACATCATCACCCTGTTCGCTCATTCTTGCCCCCCAGCCCTCGTTTACCAGTTATGACACAACAAGCGGCCGCATAAACTGGAGCATGCTTGGAATTCAGGGGGCATTGGATTCCTGGGTTAAGATATGGAATGATGAAGAAACGAAAACATGGAAAAATGAAAAAATCACCAGGTTCAGCGGTGAAAACGATATAATAAATTTCTCTGTCATGCTACCCAAAGACTTTAACCCTCTGAGTACGGGGAAGTGGTATTATGGTTTGCATATAGACGCTTATGGGCGTAACTCTTTAAAAATTGGTGAAATTATGATACCATAACTTTATGGTATCGTTATTACTTATACTTCTGATCTATAGTTTTGTATCTGCATTTTCTGGTTCAGAGTTTTCAAACATCTCTGTGCATTCCTCAGGGTTTTCTATCGATTTTTCATTAACTAACAGTAGTGGTCATCAATCATCAGGATTTGTGTTTGGCTATACCTGCTCCCCATCTTCAAAAGGGGCTCGAACAGTTACTGCAGAACTAGGGATGAATGAAAGTGAAATTTATCCATTAAAAATTGAGCCGATTGTAAGTGACTGGTCGGCAAACAATTACATCCAGTGGTGTGAAATTAGCATACCTGATAACCTTAAAAACCGATCCTCAGTTTTAGACGGCACAATTACCTTTTCCGGCATAGATGGGTTACGAAAAGATGGGATATCCACAAGAAATAATGTGATACTTATTGATCAGCCGCAAAGGGTTTTAACAAAGTCAGCATCACACCATCATCCCCAATTACCCTTTGATCAGGGTGTGAGGATCGATGTTACGACCGATGGGCTTTACCAATTAAGTGTTGGCGATCTTTTGGAGTTGGGTGTATCGGTAAACACTGTTCCGGCAAGATTTTTCAGAATGTTTCAAAAAAATAATGAGATTGCATTATACAGCACAGCAGGTAATTCAGAATACTTTAGCCATGATGATTTGATCGTCTTTTACGGGCAGCACCTTAGGGGCGAAAACTCCCACTTCACTCAGTACAGTAATACTAACACTTACTGGCTAAGCTGGGATACTACACCGGGAAACCGGATGATGGAAATTTCGGGTGCTCAAAGGAGAGATCTTAGAGTCTTTGATAGTCACCAAAGCTCAGATGCAGTAAAAGCCGGAAATTTTCATGATACTATTCATATTGAATATGATAACGAGATACGATGGCTGGGTTCGATCTACCAGCCATCTGACATTGCCTCTATTCCTGTTACCGACACTTTAATTGATAATTGGTATTGGGGATTAATGGGCGCCAATGACCTTACAAGCTATACAATACAGCTCCCTTCCCCTGCAGAAAGTGGATTAGCTCAGGTGCTTATCTCCATGACTGGTCTTACCAGAGTTGCAGGCGACCGAAATGATCATATCTACTCGATCCTGATTAACGGTAAAAAGGCGGGTAATGATAATAGTGCGGTTTGGAAAGGTCAACGACCGTATATTTTTACAAGTGATCCTTTTCCGGTAGATTTGCTCAATAAAGGGGATAATCGTATAGATTTTATCAACCAGCAGCATGAATTTGAAAACAGAGCAGCTCTGAACTGGATTCGTGTGATTTATCCCCGCAACTATGAAGCCTCAGACAATTCACTTCTTTTCAGAAACGACGAATCAACATTCGATAAACTGGTTCAGTATGAAGTCGATGGGTTTGATGACAACAATATAGAATTGTGGGATATCGAGCAAAACCGTTTTTTCACAGAAACAACTATAAAGAGAAATGAAACCAGTAATCCAGGTACCTACTCTTTAGTTTTTCAGGACAGTGTTTCACTGACGAGCCGTTACCTTGCACAAAGTGTCACAAACAGATTAACACCCGACTCAATAAAATTAGATACTCTGGCAGCAAAGTGGGATACTCTTGCGGGAGTGGATTACATTGCAATCAGTGTTGATTCCTTTAAGACAGTTCTCGAGCCCCTTCTTCAAACCCACCGTTCACGGGGCTTACGGACCGCTTTTGTCGACATTGGTGATATATATGATCGTTTTTCCTTTGGCATTCCTAATCCCGAGAGCATTCGTTTATTTATTTCCTTTCTCTTTTCAATCTCAGGGGATAATCCACCACGTTTTCTTCTTTTGGGGGGAGATACCACACATGATTTGGATAAGAAAAACGGTGATCGTAATTTGGTACCAACCAATCTTGCCAGAATCCCGGGATGGGGTCCAGCCAGTAATGATGGTTACTTTGTGACAGTGCGAGGAGACAATCAGTTTCCAGATATGGCTGTGGGCAGATTTCCTGCACAGAATAAAGAGGAGATGAAGACTTTAGTCACAAAGACTGTCAATTATATAAATAACCCGTCCAGGGGGTTTTGGAGAGATAATATTCTTTTGGCCGGAGGTGGTAAACGAGATGAGCCAGAATTTACTAGATTTAACAATCAAATCACCACAGAAGTCATTGGCTCTCAAATGAATATTTTGCGAATGGATGCAGATCCTTCCTCTCCATGGTATAAAAATGAATTCAACGCATCAGGTGCAATGGCTGATTTCATAAATGCCGGCGTTTACCTTGTAAATTTTAATGGTCATGGTGGGGGCAATGTCTGGTCTGATAATCGTTTTTTCAGTTATAATGACATTCACCGCCTGCATAATGGTGGGTGGGGCGGAAGTGGTAAATTACCTATAATTTTTAGCTTTACCTGTCTTACGGGATTTTTTGAAAGCCGATCATACCGTTCCCTTGGTGAGGAGTTGGTTAGGTTTAATGAACATGGTGCCATCGCGTTTTACGGAGCCTCCTCTTATACTTCCCGTAACGGTAATATAATCATAAACAGGCTTCTTCTCGACCAGGGTTTGAATGGTAATTTCGAAACACTTGGTGAGCTTTTAAAGCATACAGAGACATTAATGCTGGTAAAATATGGCAGGGAACATCTTCCACTTATTCGCCAGTATAATCTTCTGGGTGATCCGGCTTTGCCCTGGCATTTAACACCGGACTCTGTTGATTTGACATTAAGTAATGAATTATTGTCTGAAGATGAAAGAATATTGCTTGTAGAAGGAAAAAGTCCCTCTATTGAAGAGGGGCACGTTCTTGTACAATTACAATCAGACTCCCGGGAATGGACGCGAAAGATCAGCACGGTAGAGGATTCTGGTTTTAAAGTGTCGATTCCGGTAAAAGAGGGAACACAAACATCCCGGGGATATATCAGAGCTTATGTTTGGAATGATTCGGCTGAAATGAGAGGAAGTACCCCTTTTTCAAAAAACAACCTTTTAATCTACGATCTAAAAATCAGCCCTTCAACTCCGGCATTTGGTGATAGTGTAACCGTTAGATGCAGAGCGCATGTTCCGGATGGCTCATCGATACCTCAACTTTTTTTATTATACTCCACAGCCCCGCCTCATGGTGATTTTAAGTCACAGGGAGGCATACTTATGAACAGAGACTCTTCGGGTGTTTACACCTCTACTTCTGCAGTTCCTGTCATATATGGTGACAGGCCCGGAGAGATGCTTCAACTTCGGTTCAGGATGGTAGCAGGTGCAGAATCGATTGAAAGCAGTCGATTCACTTACGATATACTTGGCCGGCCGGATCTGCTTTTCTCAAAGGACTCACTGTCTTTTCAGTGGAGTGATGATTCCCTTTTTCTATCATTTGAGGTGCTTAATTCCGGTAATGTTACAGCTCCCCCTTTTAGCGTTGATCTCAACTGGGTAGATACAGAAACCGCTCAACGTACCCGGTTTCATCAACGAACAGCTCCGGATTCTTTGCTACCCGGCACATCCCATCCTTTTAGAATAAGTCTGCCGGATACAACTGGAACCTTAATAGTCGAAGCATCTATAAACAGTGATACTGAATTTGAGGAGATAAGTTTTGAAAACAACATCGCCACCCGTGAGTTTAGTATTTCAAAAGGTCTTCTCCATGTTAGTTCAGATACTGTCACAACCCCGGGAGATGATCTTTCGCTTACGCCTCAGGGTGATTTAAGCAAAGCGTATTCTGTTTTTATCTTTTCTGAAGAACTTGAGGAATCTCAACCCCTTAGCACAGCCTCCCACTGGATACCATCTGCTCAGAATAATCACCAAAAGTTTACTATAGGTACCCGACCAGCTCTTAAAAGTAGCGATACCTTGTTATGGACATTTTCTACTGAAGCAGATAATTCAGATATCTCGGTCATGACCCGGGATCAATATTCAGGAAACTGGCGTTACGCAGGAAACTCATCATTTATTGGTGGCAATGTTCTGTTCAGATCTTCAGAAACA
Organism: Chitinispirillales bacterium ANBcel5; assembly: GCA_029688955.1. Taxonomy (NCBI): domain Bacteria; kingdom Pseudomonadati; phylum Fibrobacterota; class Chitinispirillia; order Chitinispirillales; family Chitinispirillaceae; genus Cellulosispirillum; species Cellulosispirillum alkaliphilum. Next base: position 96,620 of record JARUKZ010000010.1, read on the forward strand.
GGGCCTTATGCTATTGCTCACTTAAGTGACAATTCTCCTCCCCGGGTCAGGTTGACAGTGGTCGGAAGAGAGATTAGTTTTTTAGACTATGTGGCAAAGGATCGTCCATTCAATCTTGGTATATCCGACCCCTCAGGTATCTATACGCCTTCCATACGTCTGCTTCTTAATGGAAAAGAGTTAACCCAGGAAAGTCACTCAGAAATTCCGTTACACAAAAATCCCGAAAATGTAAATGTAACCGTTTATCCCCCGTCACAAAGGAACATAGATTCTCTTTTAGTACTTGCTGAAGATCTTGCTGGTAACAGGATATCAGAGACGTTTGCCTATAAACCGGGTGAAGACCTTAAGATACAGTTCCTGTCCTGTCACCCAAATCCATTTACCGCAAGAGTTTCTGATGGAGTAACAGTAGAAAATGTCAGGTTTGCATTTTTGATAACGGATTTGGCAGACATAGAGCTCACGATTTATACTTCAAGTGGCCGTAACATACGAAGCTGGAGATTTCCCGATCTTATAGGTTACCAGGAAATACAGTGGGATGGTCGTGACAGACACGGCTACAGGATCGCAAACGGGACCTATTTTGCTAAACTTACTGCCAGAAATAATTTTAAGAGAGTAAACAGAACAATCAGAATCGCTAAATTAGAAGGCTACAGATGAGTCTCTACATCGTTTCCACCCCTATAGGAAATCTTTCGGACATTACCTACCGTGCAGTAACAGTGCTTAAAGAGTCAGAGCTGGTTCTTGCCGAAGACAGCAGAATAACCAAAAAATTGTTTCATAACTTTGGGATTTCAACACAGATAAAAGCGTACCATGATTTTAATAAGGAAAAAGTAACCCCTTCATTAATAGAGCAGCTAAAAGAGAATACAACTATGGCACTGGTTACCGATGCCGGTACTCCTGGCATTGCTGATCCCGGGTTTTATCTTATACGAGCAGCTATTGCTGAGAATATTACGGTGACACCTATTCCCGGACCTTCGGCTTTTATCAGTGCTCTAATTTCCAGTGGTTTACCCACCGATCGGTTTATATTTGAAAATTTCCTTCCACCTAAGAGTTCCCGCAGAAAAAAGCTTTTTGAGCAGTTTTCAACAGAGCCCCGCACTCTGATATTCTATGAATCACCTCACAGAATTTTTAAAACGCTTCGGGATATTGATGAGGTGTTGGGCGATGTCAGAGTTGTTGTAGCGCGCGAGCTTACCAAAATCCATGAAGAGTTTCTCAGGGGAGCTCCTCAATCATTGCTGAAACATTTTGAAAAACACCCGCCTAAAGGAGAGATGGTTGTTCTGTTCAATACCAGAATCAGGGAAAATGGGTAATTGCACTTACTTTGGAAAACCTGGAGCGGTATTGGCAGTTTCTTTCGTCTTATAAATATGAGATAAACAGCGCACTTAGATGTTTTTTAGTGGCATGAAGGTATTATATTTCTATTTGTTTTACTCTAAAGTGACACTAAAGGTAATAGTTTCATATACATAGAACAGGATCTCAGATGAAGAAAAAAGCACTGATAACTGGTATTACAGGCCAGGACGGCTCCTATCTTTGCGAATTTTTGATGAAAAAAGGGTACGAAGTACACGGGATGATTCGTCGTGCCAGCTATTTTAATCGCAAGAGAATCGACCATCTCTATAAAAACCCACAAAAAAAGCCTAACAACCTGTTTCTTCATTACGGTGATATGTCTGACAGCAGCAATATTAATCGGATGCTAGAGCGTGTTGCGCCTGATGAGATTTATAATTTAGCGGCTCAATCACATGTTAGGGTGTCTTTTGAGATGCCGGAGTACACTACAGACATAGATGCTACGGGTACGCTGCGAATCCTGGACGCGATCAGAGAGGTTGGGATTACTCCCCGTTTTTATCAGGCCTCTACATCAGAACTATATGGAAAAGTGCAGCAGATTCCTCAGAGTGAAAAAACCCCGTTCTACCCCCGTTCACCCTATGCTATTGCCAAGCAATATGCATATTGGATGGTGGTAAATTACCGAGAAGCGTACAATTTGCATGCATCTAATGGGATACTGTTTAATCATGAATCTCCCCGCAGAGGTGAAAATTTTGTCACGCGTAAAATCACCCTTGGTGCGTCAGCCATAAAAAGGGGGGAAATGGAATGTTTATATATGGGTAATTTAGACTCCAAACGTGACTGGGGGTATGCTCCCGATTATGTGCGGGCAATGTGGATGATGCTTCAGCAGAGTAGTTCCGATGACTATGTAATCGCTACCGGTGAAATGCATTCGGTTAGAGAGTTTATTGAAAAAGCTTTCACTATTTTGGATATCCCGATCGAATGGAGAGGAAAAGGAATCAATGAACAGGGTATTGACACCAAAAGCGGCAAGGTTGTTGTAAGAATTGATCCTAAGTACTATCGCCCCACTGAAGTGGATGTGCTTCTTGGTGATCCGCGCAAAGCAAAAGAGCAACTTGGATGGAAACCCAGTGTTGGGTTTGAAGAGCTTGTTGAGATCATGACTCTCTGTGACTACAAAAACTGCTCAGAGGTTAATGAAATAGTCCCGAAGAGTTATAAGTAATACTTTTAATTTCAACACCAGGAGAGGTTTTAAATGGCCGAATGTACAGGTTCAAAGTGTCCATGCACCTACACTTCATGTAAAAGGAGAGGTAATTGCTGTCAATGTGTCAGTTACCATCGTGAAAGTGGTGAGATTCCAGGATGTTTCTTTAGTAAGAACGCTGAGCGTACTTACGACAGATCGATTGAAGCATTCATACGGGACAGAAGCTGAGTTTTATTGTTAAAGGAGTTGGGGAATGAAAAAAAGTGGCAAATTACCTGTTTATACCGCTCTGGTCTTTGGAGTACTTTTATTTACCGGACTAAGCACCCACGTTGTTGCAGAGAGTTGGAAAAATGCAGCCCGGGATGTTGAGTCATTCCCCTTCTCTGAGCACTATATCGACTCGGTAATGAGTTACCATGGTGTGGAACGTCCAGTATCGCCCCTTCGCTCAATCAGCACCCCAGCTTTTGCGGCTTCCGGCGAAAGACTGGTATTTCAGGTTTCCTGGGGATTTGTAAAAGGTGGTTATGTTGTTATAGAAACAAAACCTCAGCCCCACAACCGGACAATCAGAATTGGTGCAAAAGCACTATCCAGTAACTTTGTAAGTGCGTTTTTCCGAATACGTAACTATGTATTATCCACAGTTGATGCCGATGGTCTTTACCCGATCTATTTTGAGCAACATACCCGTGAAGGTAATTACACTGCAGATGGTTATATGCTTTACGAGCATGGGAATCAGGTGATTGTTGAAGGCAGGAGGTCGATGGTTTTGGATGCTCCAAGCTACGTTCACGATTATCTTTCACTGATACCAAGAATACGCTCTATGAATTTCACTAAACATGACGTGTTCTCTCATTATGTTTACATGAACCGTGAAGTAAGCCCCATGACCTTTGAAGTCACCGACAGAGAGAATATCAGCGTAGATGCCGGGTCGTTCAATTGCCTTAAAATCGAGCCTACGCTAATTGGTGAGGGCAGAACGTTAAGCCGAAGGGATCGAATGGAGATCTGGGTAACCGATGATGAGCACAAAATGCCGGTGAAACTTAGAACAAGGGTTAAATTTGGCTCACTCACCGCCAGACTTATTCACTACGAAAGGTTTTGATAGAAATCAGGCAGATTCAGTCCTGCTTGGTTTCCTCACTGATCCAGTTTAAAAAATCGCTGCTTCCCTCAACCAGTGGCAGAGCCACAATACAGGGAGTGGAGTAGGAATGAAGCTGCCTTACTCTTTGAGCCACATCATTGAAAAGCTCGTTGCGCGTTTTAGCAATAAGTATAACTTCTGAATCCTCAACGATCTTATCTTCCCAACGATAAACAGAACTCATTCCATCGATTATATTGGCACAAGCTGCCAGCCTCTCATTAATTAGAGTGCTGGCGATCTCTTTTGCTTCCTGTTTATCCTGAGCTGTTATATATACAAAAATATGATCCACAAGAGTTCTCCTTGTTTTTAGTGAGTACTAAACGCTGCAGAGTTCTTTTTGCTGCTCAAAAATAATTGCTCCCAGTTCTTTCATGGGAACCGGTTTTTCAAAAACGGTGGCTTCTAACTTTTCGATTCTCTCTTCTGCTAATTCCGATACATAGCCGGAAATTATTATTTTCTTAATGTGAGGCTCAACAGCTTCCATAAGCTCAATGCCATCGATTCCAGGCATCATATAATCTGTAATGAGAGTATCCACCTTATTATTTTGGATAAATTGCAGAGCTTTGAGCGGATCGTTAAAGGTATATACAATAATATTGTCAGAGGAAATCTCAATAAATGTTTTTAACAGCTCTGTTATCTGAGTTTCATCATCAACAACGACGACTTGTAGTTTTCTGTGCATGATAGGTTTTACTTTCGAAAGGTGCTTTGGCCTATGTAGTAAATTAAACAAATTTCACTTTTTTTTCAAGATTTTTTCATGGAAATTATTTAGCAACAAAGAAAAAACCATTTTTTCATTCACTGTCTGAGACTTAATATACGAAATAGGAAAATAAATGCAAAGGGGAAGACGATTTATTTTTTTAATACGTACTAAAAGATACCCTTAACTTCAGTTTAGATAGAAAAATATGAATAATTCGACCGCTGTATATGACCAAAACCTGCCGATTTTTGAAGCACGTCAAAAACTGATCTCACTTATCAGTGCACATCAGGTAATAATTGTAGCAGGACAGACCGGCTCGGGTAAAACAACCCAATTGCCGCTGCTGTGCCTTGAGGCGCAAAGGGGCACCAGAGGCAAAATAGCCTGTACTCAACCCAGACGTATTGCTGCAATGTCAGTAGCATCCTATGTTGCTTCTAAACTCAATACTCAGCTTGGCAATTTTGTAGGGTACAAGGTTCGTTTTTCGGAAAAAGCAACCCCTCAAACCGTGATCAAATTTATGACCGATGGAATTTTGCTGACCGAAATTGAACGTGACAAGTTGCTCAGACAGTATGATACGATCATTATCGATGAAGCACATGAGCGCAGCCTTAACATCGATTTTCTTCTTGGATATCTTCGTTTTCTTCTCCCCAGGCGCCCTGACCTCAAGGTCATCATCTCCTCTGCCACTATCGACACTACCCTCTTCTCCAAATCTTTTAACGATGCCCCCGTACAACAGGTGTCCGGCCGCCTTTACCCCATAGAACTACTCTATAAAAATGAGATGATTAGTGAAGAGTCTTTAGATGATTCGGATAACTATGTAGACCAGGCGCTAGTAGCAGTTAAGGATCTTTTTGGAACATGTGGCTGGGGTGACATGCTGGTATTTATGCCAACCGAACGTGATATCAGAGAGACTTGTGAACGACTTGGTGGTGATAATTATTACAGAGATGTAGATATCATTCCTCTGTTCTCACGGCTTTCAAAAAACGAGCAACTAAAGATCTTTACTCCTTCCCGGCGCACAAAGATTGTAGTATGTACCAACATTGCAGAAACATCAATCACCGTTCCCGGGATCAGGTATGTTGTTGATACAGGACTTGCACGCATTTCCAGATATGCACCACGTTTACGTACAAACCGCTTACCCATCGAGCCCATAAGCAAAGCCAGTGCAGATCAGCGCAAGGGACGATGCGGACGTGTGCAGGAGGGGGTTTGTATAAGGCTTTATACAGAAAAAGAGTATCTCAGCAGAGATGAATTCACCCAACCGGAGATCATGCGCAGCAATCTTGCCGGTGTTATTCTCAGTATGAAGGCTCATAATCTTGGGTGCCCTGAAGAGTTTCCCTTCATTCAGCCCCCTTCTAAACAGGCAATCTCAGATGCCTATGCCATGCTTTACGAGCTTGGTGCTCTTGATAATAGAAAGGAGCTTACCCCTTCAGGAAAAGAGATGGCCCGTTTGCCATTCGATCCTCACATCTCCCGAATGATCTTAGCTGCACGGGATGAAAATGCCTTAAAAGAGGTTACAATAATCGCAGCAGCACTATCCATTATTGATCCACGGGAAAGGCCTCTGGATCGTCAGGAGCAGGCTGATCAAATGCATGCTAAATTCATCGACAAATCATCGGACTTCATGACCTTTGTTAACTTGTGGAGTGCCTATCAGAGTGAATGGAAAGCATTGAAAAGCCAGAACCGGATGCGTAAGTTTTGCAAAGAACACTTTTTGTCATACCTCAGGATGCGGGAATGGAATGATGTGTACCAGCAACTCCATGACACACTGTGCAAAATGAAAGGTTTTAAAGAAAACACCTCAGCTGCATCTTACGATTCCATTCATCGCTCGCTTTTATCTGGCCTGCTATCAAACTGTGCATTTTTGGATAACCGGGGCAAATATCGTGGTGCAAAGGGCAAAGAGTTACTTATTTTCCCGGGCTCAGCCCTGGCGAAGAAAAAGAATCAGTGGATAATGTGCCATGAAGTAGTTGAGACTTCACAGGTATTTGCAAGAACAGTTGCCTCTATTAAGCCTTCCTGGCTTGAAGAACTTGCGGTACCTTTATGTAAAAAAAGCTATGACAATCCGTTTTTCGATTCAGGAAGCGGTACTGTGAGGGCTAAAGAGCGCGTTTCACTCTTTGGGATGCTTATCAACTCAAACAGATTAGTCAGGTACGGAAAAGTTAACAAAGACGAAGCTTCAGACATCTTCATCAATCAGGGGTTAATTGAAGAAAACCTCAGATGTTACCATAAGTTTTATAAGCACAACAGAAAAGTAAAATCTGATATCCTCTCCAAGGAGGATCGTATAAGAAGCCGCACTCTTTATGCGGGGGATACTATGTTGTATCGATTTTATAAAGCCCGAATACCTGAAGTATCTTCAATTCACGACCTTAACAGAGTAATAAAAAAGAGAAAAGGTGATGGCTTTTTATATATCAACAAAAAAGACCTCCTGGCAGCTCCGATGCCTCAGAAAGTTCACTCTTATCCCGATAAAATCACTATTGGTGGAAGTGCTTTTCCTATATCTTATAATTTTGAGCCCGGTTCAGACAATGACGGTTTCACCGTTACTTTTCCTTCCTGTGCGCTATCCTACATCCCTGAGAACACCTTAGACTGGATCGTTCCGGCACTGTTACCAGAGAAGGTAAAGGATCTCATAGGCAATCTTCCACGGGAGCTCAGGAAAAAGTTCATCCCTTTAAACGAAACCAGCCAAACTATCGCTTCTGCCCTCTCCCCTTCATCACAGCCATTTGCAAGGGTACTGTCCGATACTATAAAAACTTTATACAACATCGACATCGCCCCTTCGTTTTTTGATGAAAAAAGAGCTGCCCCTCACCTTGTTGCAAAGGTCAAAGTAGTGGATCCAAAGGGTAAAGAGATTATAAGTGGTCGAGGTGCAGAAGTTATAACCAGGTGCTCTGATATCGACACTAGAGCTAACGCTTCCCCACTACAAAAGAGATTTGATTCATTCAGAAAGGTGGGAATAAGAGAATGGCCTGATGAGAATCTGAGTGAGCCAATTGAGATAGGCTCCGGTGATGATGGTATTCCGCTAAAGGGATACGCAGCCTTAAAAGCAGACAAAGACGATTCTGTTGAATACATTCTTTGCAAAACAGAAAAAGAGAGTGATCAGATACATAGATCTGGAGTCCAAAAACTACTTGAAATCGCTGCTGCAAAAGATCTTTCATGGCTTGAAAAAGACCTCTCTTTTTCTCGCAACCTGAAACTTTTATGCACTCCGTTTGGTGGTCCGGATTTAATTAAAAGCCAACTGTATGAGCTAATCTGCGACTATGCTCTGTCATTTACTAAGTTACCCAGAACAAAGCAAGGTTTTGAACAGCTACTCTCTGATACGCACAATAAGTTAAAAGGCACAGGGTACAGATCTGTTACCTTACTTGAAGATTTTATAACTCAATTGAACGAAAATTATAAGAAAATTGGTAATGCAGGCAAAACTATTCCAAAGGATATTCGGGGAGAGTTGTGTGATGACCTTAAGACTTTTACCGATGATCTTATTGATCTGAAAATAGATTACAATGTATTTGTTAATTACCCCCGTTATATGCGCGCTTTCAGTTACAGAATAGAACGGGCAATGAACGATCCTTTAAAATACAGAAACAGCAGATCTCTTCTGGCCCAATACCAGAATTTAGCTAAGAAGTATTCAAACGTAGTAAAAGAAAAGCAGTCAGGAACTGTCGAAGCTTTTAAAGAGTATTTATTCATGGTAAATGAATTCTCCATTTCACTCTTTGCTCAGCACATCCGAACTGCTATGCCGGTCTCTGAAAAGAGGCTTAAGAAAAAATTGCAGGAGATAGGTATTCAGTGATATTTCAGGGGAAGGTTTTCCCCAAGACTATCTCTTCATACAGGTTAGTTAGTTTTCCGATTGTTACAGAGGGAGAGAAGTGTTTTCTGTACTGCTTAAGTGCTTCAGAACCCATCCTTTCCCTTCTTTTTTTATCATGAATCAACTCTTCAATACTCTCTCTGAGGGCTTTAGAGTTCCCTGGTTTGACCAGAATACCACACCTTCCGTTTTGAACAATTTCAGATACAGGTGCTTTATCCAAAGCGATAACCGGCTTTGCGTAACTCATCGCCTCTGCGTAAACGATCCCAAAGGTTTCGTTTATTGAAGGGACGCAGAGAAACTCACAACCGGAAAGCAGGGTATGTTTCATCGTTTCACTAACGCTACCAAGATCGATTATCCTTTCATCAGACCCCAGCACCTCTCCGGGACCAGCCACCACCAGTTTAAAATCAGTTGCAATTGGTGAAAAGGCTTTGAGCAGATCATTCAGTCCCTTATAGTTTTCTTTTCTACCCAAAAACAGGATATAAGGAGAGTCAGTGATTCTTTCAGTCGCGTTCTGTTCATCTGGTTCATTTATAACCGGTGGGATCACTTTCAGTAGTGGTGAAGGGGTTTGTGAGCGGGAAACGAAATTTCGCTTATAGTCTTGTGAATGGCAAATAACTGCGTCAGCTTTGTTATAGGCACTCATCTGAGCAGGTGAATCGCCCCATCGGTTAAAATGGATATAGGGAGATTGAACGATTGGAATTGAAAACGTTTCACAAATCTCAGCCGCACAGCGCCCCAGATACCCTGTGGAATAGGAATGAACCACATCATACTCTTTAAGATAGCCCTGTAACTGTTGTTTGAATGCTGCCTGGTAGAAACGATACAGGGTATCGAATAACTCGGGGGCTCTAATACCTTTTAAATTGGGAAATGACCAGAGTTTCAGTGGCAGAAGAGTGATACGGGCATTTAAAGCAGGAAAAAGGGTAACCACCTGTTTTCCGGATGGGTCCACAGTTTCTCTTTTTTTTACTTGTGCAGCGTACTTTTTATATAAGGATTTATGAATCGTTGTACAGTTATGGGCAAAAATGGTGCACTGATAGTGCTCAGGCAACTGTGCGGCAGTCTGCCGCACATTTTCTTCTACACCACCCACAATTGGCCAGTAATAATCGCTAAGAAGTGCTATTTTTAGATTCACAACGCTACTTTTAAGCCCCCATATCCTTGTAGACAGGAAAATTATATCATAAGGGGGCAATAAAAGCCGTAATTTTTAGTAAGCAGGTAATCAAAGCATGGTTAATGGCTGAAGGAATTACTATTTTCATGTTTACCCTTCACTTAAGATATTTTAGAATATAGATTTATAAGGGTAAACACATGGCCAATTAAGGAGTGTATGTGAAATATCAGAATCTTGAGCTTGATCCGTTTCAGACCGACGCAGTAGAAGCTATAGACAGAGGAGAGTCAGTGATTGTAGCAGCCCCTACTGGATGCGGGAAAACACTTATTGCAGAGTATGCGGTCGAAAAGTCGATCAATGAGGGCAAAAAGGCGATCTATACCGCCCCTATCAAAGCTCTTTCCAATCAAAAGTACCGTGATTTTCGTAGCCGCTTTGGTGAAGAGATCGTGGGGATTCACACCGGGGATGTTACCATTAATCCCGATGCCCGCTTACTCATCATGACTACAGAGATCTTTCGTAATCTTATTCTCGAAGAATCCCCCAGGCTGATGGGGATTTATTACGTTATTTTTGATGAAATTCATTATCTGGATGACCCTGAGCGTGGGACGGTATGGGAGGAGAGTATAATTTTAGCTCCCAAAGCGATACGTTTTATGTGCCTTAGTGCTACTGTGCCCAATATAAAAGAGCTTGGTTCCTGGATGAGTACTGTGCGCGATACCAATTTTGCCCTTATTGAAGAGAAAACGCGCCCGGTGCCACTGAAGCACTCTTTTTTTCACCCCAAATTTGGGATCATGAGCATACGATCGATCAAGCGAAAGTACCGAAAAGATCCGGTGATACGAAAGAAATTTTTGCGCCGAAAACCCTCATCAAGAAGAATCGTTCAATATGTACTGGAGCAAGACAGAATGCCTGCTCTTTATTTCTGTTTTAAGCGCAGGGCCTGTGAATACAATGCTGAACTGCACATGCGCCTTAAGCTTTTGAATGCTCAGGAACTCCAGGAAGCCAGGGAGATGATCGATAAACTGGTAGTGCAGTACAAGCTTGAAGACTATGAGCGTCTTGGGTATTTAAAAGAGATGTGGGAGTCTGGTTGTGCTTTTCATCATGCGGGCATACTCCCTGCTGCTAAAGAGATAGTGGAGCGGCTTTTTACTGCCGGATATATCAAGCTTTTATTCTGCACAGAAACATTTGCTCTTGGTGTAAACATGCCTGCACGTTCGGTGATCTTTGATGAGCTGGAGAAGTTTGATGGTGTTGATTTTAATTACCTTATGACACGGGAATATAATCAGATGGCGGGGAGAGCCGGAAGGCGCGGGATGGACAGTGTCGGCTATGTGTACTCTCAGGTTACTCCCGAAGCAACTGATCCCAACCATTTAGAGCGTCTGTTGTATGGTAAGAATGAAAAGATAAGCAGCCGCTTTTTTGCCTCCTATTCAACTATTTTGAATCTCTACAGCCAATTTGGTGAGAATATTTTTGAGATATTTCAAAACAGTTTTCACAATTTTCGCAAAGGCACCTTTTCTATCACCAAGGCTTACAGAAGAGAAGAGGCGCAGGTACGAAACAGAATTCGCTTTCTTAAATCTGCCGGTTTTCTGGACGGAATAATGCTCACCGAAAAAGGCCAGCTTGCAGCAGGGGTCAGTGGGTATGAGATCCAGGCAGCAGAGTTATTCTTTTCCGGCAGTTTTGAGGAGTGTAGTGTAGAGCAACTGCCGGTGATTATGGCGGCATTAATCACCGAGGAGTGCAGAAGTAAAAAGAACACTCCGGCCACCCCTGCTCATTTAAAATTTAAAGCAGAGAAGGTGATTCATAAGCTTCGTGCAAAAGAGATTCGACATAACATTTCAAATCCGATACGGGAGATGGATTTCTCTCTGGCTGCTCCGGTCTTTTCATGGGCCAGGGGGTGTGATCTTAAAACACTGGGTACTTTTGGGGTGCCTGAGGGTGATTTGGTACGAGTCTTACGAATGGTTATACAACTACTTAGAACGCTACGAGACAGAGTGCCCGACCCGGAAATCAGTGACAAGATGCATGATGCTCTTGTGCTTGTTAACAGAGATGTCGTGGATGCACAGGCACAGCTTGAGGTTGAATAACAGTGAAACGAGGCGGCATTGCCCTAAAACAATGCCGTCCCCTCTTTAGTACGTCTCCGAAAGTAGTTCTCGTATAGTCTGCAAATGAAGCAGATCGTCTTCATAATCATTTTCAAGATCTGCTGCTATCTGCGGTATCGTAACCTGATCCAATAATTTCTCGTATTTGTCGCTTACTATCTTTTCATCCCGCATAAGTGTGCGCAGAATATCTTCTATCTGATACTGGCCCTTTTTTCCATCGTGTTTTAATTCAGAGCCAATCTCATTTTTCCTGGGTGGTTTTTCCCCTAATTGCCGTATGTAGCGAGAGAGGTTTTGCACATGCTCCTCGTGATCTTCCTTGAAGTCACACAGCTGCTCACACAACCCCTCATCCTTTATGTTTTCCAATGCCCAGGAATATTCCCTGGCAGCTTCCATATCCAGAGCTGTTAGATTTTTAAGCTGACGTGCAATCTCCTTATTTTCCACTTGTACCTCCTTTAACCCAAAAAAACCACTACTATAGTGATTACGAAAAAAGGGGGGCCAAACATATTACCTATCTAAGGTTCACGCGACTTTTAAATCCGGCTTAATTTCGCTTTTAATTACTCCGCCTGTAAGAACCATCTTCACCGCGTCTTCAACTGCGACATTAAATGGGCGTACTCTTTCCGTAATCACCATAAATCCACTTGTTGGATTAGGGGTAGTGGGTATAAAGACTGTACTAAACTCTCTGCCACTTCCCTCCGGATCACTAACCGCCCCCGTTTTGAACGCTATCACCCAATTACCCTTACTGGGATATTCCACAAGAACTGGTTGTGTAAAGAAACTCTCGCTCTTTTTTGAGCCCAGCATATCCACCAACTGACGAGTTGCCCTGTAAATAAGCTTAAGAAAGGGTATGGAGCTAAAAAAGGAATCGACCTTTGAGATTAGTGTCTTGCCAACAAGAGTCTTGATCAAAAACCCAAAACCAACAATAAGAGCTATAAGGGATAGGAAGGTAAGCGCTTCTAAGATAAAAGCCCAAACAGTTGATGCCATCAGGTGTTGGGGCATGAGGATGAGAATATCATTTATAGAGTTTTTGGCTAATCTAAACAGAAATGTTATAACAAACCATGACACTATAAGCGGCAGTAACGCAAATAAGCCCTGAAGAAAGTATGAGAAGATGTGTGAGAAGTATTTTTTCATTAAGTTCTCCGCTTCAAACCTGGTGCACAAAAAGCTGCTTAGAATAAAAGGTACATATGTTCAAAAGGTGAAAACCGGGCTTGTTCTTCGGTGCCCTCTTGTGGTTGAGGTTGTCTAAATTGAGGCAAGAAAAACAAAAGCCTGTTTATGGCGCTGCATTCTCTTTGGATCCTTGGGCATTGAGCAAATTGCTGGTTGTTTGCACCTAAAGGTGAAAATGAAGCTGCTTTTAACAAAACTATGGCTGCTACAAACAAAACAATAGGTGTCCTGTTTCTTTTAAGCAGAAAGGTTAGATGAGTAGATTTTAGTACCGTCCCTGGCCTCCTTTTTTCATGTGTAATTTTCCTTGTTTTACGATTTAGAAACCAACTTTATTGTATCTATGTGTATAACAAACATAGAACTGTTATTTATAAATAGGTTCGGTGTCTGGGGAAAGGAGGCTTGAAGCAGAAAAAAAAGGTTTGAAAATTTAGATGGAGGTATCAGAGGAGGCGTAGATCCCCTTTTTCTGCAACAGAGTTCTTAGAGCTATAGGAGAGACCGGTTTTATCAGGAACATATCTGCACCGGCTTGCAGAGCATGAGACTTTAAATCTTCATCTCCATAGGCAGTAATGACGATAATGATAGCCAATGGGTGCAACGTTCTGGCCATGGTGACCAGCTCACAGCCCTGCATTTTTGCAGTACCCTCTATTCTCAGATCGATAATTAATACATCATAGTCTTTGGTTTCTATAAAGGCATAAGCTTCAACGGTGGAATTTGCCACATCTACTGTAACTCCTTGTTTTTGAAGGAGTTTTTGAAAAGCCAAAAGGATAGCTTCTTCATCATCGACAATCAGTATTCTACCCATAGTGCTTTATTCCTCCTATACCTGAAAACAAAAGCAAATCCAGTACCTCTTTTGGGGAAAGTGGGAAATAGTTCTTACATCTCACTCACTCACATCGTATATTATGCACTACCTCATTCAATGTATCACCACCCCCAAGCAAACATTTTATACACATATTTTCACCGCATTAGTGATAGACAGTACTGTTTCTGTACTTATTAGCGATGTAGTAAAAATCCTGTAGCCAAATTCGTAGAGGAGTGCATGAGTTTCGACAAAAGAATTCTTATAGTTGATGATGAGACAGCAATTTTACTTGCCTTCAAAAGGCTTCTTCAAAGACCTGGCATTGAAGTAGTTACAAGCGAAAGCCTCAGTGAAGCAAAAGAGAAGATCGACCGTTCTTTTTTCGATGCTGTTATTGCCGACCTTCGGTTATCGGGGACTTTTGACCAGGAGGGCTTTGAGATCATAAAGTTCACCCGATCCAAGTATCCCCAATCAAAAATCGCCCTCATTACCGCATATGGAAGCAACGGTATAAAAGAGGAGGCTAAAAAGCTTGGCGCAGATTTTTACTTTGAAAAACCGGTATCTAAAGATAAATTATCCCAGATTTTAGACAGCCTGGGCTGATTTTCCATTAAGGTGTACCCCATCAGACTGCTCCCTCCTTTGCCTCATCTATTTTGCACCGGGAAACCGGGATAGAGCACTCTCGCTAACACCAACATTTAAACTGGCGGAGTAGTTTGAACGCTGTTTCAACTGCGCATGTACCTACCTCCGAGCAGAGTCAAGCACCAGGCGGTAACTCAATCCCACTTTTTCCAAAGGGGTTGATCTCAGCCCATGCTCGTATAATCAGAGGTGCCGACACCCCGATATTTGCCGCAAGAATTGGCTGCAGTTCAACTCCTGACGTGATATATACATACGCCAACCCTGCACCCAGAAGCGGCATAATCACAAAGGGAAGCCAGTAGATAATATCGGTGAAATCAGGTCTTTGCTCTTTTGCAACATGCTGCAGCTCCGTTAATTCCAGCAATTTTATGGCTAATGCTCCTCCAAAGGCACACAATACAGGTAATTGTAATAACGATGTATCCATTTCAGGCAATCCTATTTTTAAATGAGGCTACTATTCTTTCGCAAACACTTGCATTCTGTTTATAATGACGACGGGTGGTATAGAGCGTTTCACCTTTTTCACTTTTCAATGATGAACGTACTATCTTTTCCTTATTGGCGTGAATGACACATTCGACTCTTTCTGCACTCATACATTCCTCTTCTGCAATACCCTGTATGGTGCGCCACCTATACTTTTTATTCTCCAGTGCTCGTAACACTTTTTCCAATTCACTGTGACTTTCATCGGTCATGATTGCTCCTCTCCCCTATACGGTAACCTGGCAAAGTAAAAGATATTCATACAGGAAAACTTTCTCCTTTTAGGATCAGATAAAACGGAGCTGCACCATTGGATGTTTATTATTTTAATAAATAGTTTCATAGGAGCAGATTATAAAAGGTGTATTCCTCATTGAGAAGTATGTTATGCTGTATATAAGTAAAATAAAGGTTTATACTCTCGAGGTCAATACCTAAGGATTCAAAAAACTCATCACAGTAAGTACTTACCGTTTTCACTTTTTTAGGAGTAAACTATTCGCGGTTAATTAGTGGCGGATTTTTATTAACAGAACTTTTAATCTCTCCTCTCTTAGTCATAAACTTCCACGACAAAACAAGTACCACCAGGGCTATCCCGGCCTCAACACCAAACCCGATTGACTGGACTGTAAAATCGGTATCGGTAAAAGACAACACTTCTCTCATGGCATTACCTACCCCATGATATAACACCGCAATTACCCCTATTTGACCCGCAGCATTATAAAGCCATGCATAAAAAATTGAACCAGCCAGAATAGATGCGTTGAAAAACCAAAACCCCGAAGTCCCAAAACCAACTGAATGTTGATAGGTCCCTTCCAACAAAAAAAGTGGTACATGCCATAAAGCCCAAACTACTCCTATCAAAATGCTGCCATTTAAGGGGGACATGTGGCTCTGCAATCCTTTTTGAGCGTAACCACGCCACCCGGGCTCCTCTATGGCACCAGCAATGATTCCTACTAAAATGAAAACAGTGGGTGCGCTAAAATCAGTAAGGTGGTTTATACTTTGGCCGAAAATAAGACTACCAATTAACAGGGGTAATCCGGACAAAAGTAAAACAAACCCCAACAGATACAGATACCAGCGAACGGATAACAATCTTAGATCAAAGTTATTACGCAAAAACCCCCTTACGTTTCCGTTCCAAAAACCAAGTTTGACCATTAGTACTGCAACCAAAAAGGGGCCGCAAAACCCCAGTACTGTTAGTAGCAGTGTTGGGAATTGTAGCCAACTCTGGCCGGTTAACACCGCTCCAAACCAAAAAATCCAGGTCCATAGAAGGGTAGTTATGAGATAGATAAAGGGGTTTAGACGATCGGTTTTCACTATGATTCTCTCAAATTTGCGTTTTGTTCCATACGGAACTGAGCTGTTATGAGCAGATCTATTCTTCTGTATCCATAATTTTCAGGCCACATGGAACAATGCAATACGCATTCCAGAATACAACAGAAAGGAGCTTTCTATGAAGCGAATCTGCATATTCCACGTAGACATCCATTACGAGTAGTAGTTATCAGCTCATAATAGGTTCCCAGAGCCCAGGCATAGTACTCCATTATTTGACAGTCACTTTAGTATCAATATAATTTGAATAGAATTAGCCGTAAATCGAAGGGTAATGTTGAATACAACACTCTTCCGGTTTCACTTAAAGCTCACTATCCACCTACTTACTATTTTCAGAGGTTCCCGATGAATACTTTTTATGCTTCGCCTGGGAGAGCGGGCAGTGAAGAGCTTAAAAATGCAATAGTACATTTATCTAATGATTCCTTTATTAACGGTTTGATGAAAACTATAGGGGGACTGCTGGTGGTACTCAACGAGCACCGTCAGGCAGTTGCCATCAATGAGGAGTTCATAAAGTTTCTGAATTTAGATGACAGCGAAACCATTCTGGGGCTGCGATTGGGTGAGATGGTTGGATGTATCCATCAGGATAAAAACACAGCCGGATGTGGCACAACGGAGTACTGTCAGACATGCGGAGCTGCGATAGCAACGGTCTCATCTCTGGCAGGAAATAAGCCCATAGAGCGCACCTGTGCTATTCAGACAGGCAAAAACGGGGTTGGCAATGATCTGTTCTTTTCTGTTCGCGCTGTCCCGATCACGCTTCAGGAGCAACAATTTATCCTGATCTTTCTCCAGGATATCTCAATGCATCAACGCTGGGCCTATTTGGAGAAGAAGTTTTTTCATGACCTTAAGAACATGCTCACCGGTATTATTGGTGTCAATGAGATGATGTGTGAAAAATACAATGATTCACTGTTGGAAAAGATATTTGAAACATCCCTGCGTATGGATCGTGAGATAACCGCACAGCAACTGCTCTTTGGGGCTGTGGGGCAAAACCATACAGCTCTTTACAGTGAAGTTGATATTACTGCTTTTTTCAAAGATCTTCAGGAAGAATTTACAGTTAATCATTCTTCTCTAAACATAAGTCTTGAAGTACTTACTCCGGAGAGTGCGATAGTTTTGCGCACCGACAGGGGATACCTCAGGAAAGTTGTGGAAGAGATGCTTTTCAATGCCGTTGAAGCATCCGGACCGGGAGATTTTATTAAGCTGTGGGTGTCGCGGGACAACGCCACTGCTACAATTTATGTCTGGAATAAAGAGTGTATACCAGATAAAACCGCCTTGCGGGTATTTCAGCGCAACTTTTCAACCAAATCATCACCGGGAAGAGGCATCGGCACTTTTCTTATGAAACTGATTGGTGAGCAGGTTTTGGGAGGAACCGTTTCATTTACATCAACGGTTACCGGGGGAACAACATTCAGGATTACTTTGCCGCTGTGAATTCGCTCTGCCCCTGTTGCTTGGGGGAAGAGCTTTATCTTTTTCATTCTGTAACTGACACTCCATCTATTTTATTCTGAAAGTATTGTGTTAGATTCTGAGGGGGTCATGCTGCCCCCCCCCGGGTACACTGTTGAAACCCAATTGTTCTTCGAGTAAAAACTACCTATCCATACATACAGGTTCTATAATTGCAATACAGAAAACTGAGTAACGACCTAAATTTATTAACAAAGCTTATGAACAAAGGTTATGAAATGTTTCCTAAATTATTTTTGTCATTTATTTATATTGTTCTGGCTATAATTTTCATGGTACTACTCATAAGACGAACTGGTTTTAAAGTGAAACCGTTGCGAAGTCTTATATTTATTCCAATAATAACATAGGTGATAATATTTGGATCAACCATTTATTTCATTAGCGCAGCAGAATTTATCAATGAGGACTACGGTTTTTCAGCTATCATTCCTAACATTTTCAATGGAATATTTCTTGCTATACTGGGACTCGCTGCATTTGACTCCATGAAGCACTCTTTCGACAAAAAAAAATCCCAGGAAGATCTTGGCTATACGGTAAAATACATAGAGCGCCTTCAGCAGCATGGTTTTTTTGAAAGCAGTAAACATATATCGGAAAATCTTTTTAAGGATATTTTTAAGCACCTTGAAAAAGATAGTAAATCCCCAATTAATTCTGCCTACATTGGTAACCTTGAAGTGTTCGGGAAGAGCCTTCAGGAATCCTCGGCTTTCTCTCATGAGCTGACAAATTTAAAATGTTTGGAAAGATTATACAGCGAAATATTCCAAACAGCTCTAAATGCTACTATTAAGGAATCCAATAAAGAAACTGTTTTGAATAACTATTTTAAACCTTACCTGAACCGGAAAAGTGAAGTAAAGTTATGCAAAGCACAGCTTAGAATCGCCACCTATATAAACACATGGCTTGAAGTACTCATAAAATTGTCCAGCTTTATAGATAAAAATCATTATCTTCAACAGGCCGATCTGGTCAGTAAGTGGAGCGATAAGCTTTTTGCTACTCAATATATAGATATATTTAGCCCTTCAGCACTTAATTTTTTCTTACACCTGAAGATGAAACGCCTCCCGGGGGATAGATCGTATGATTTCATTCTCCAAAGAATCAAGTTCTATCGTTTAAAAGGTAACCTTCACCACGAGCAGGTTAGAATTACTACTACTGGTAAAATTAACATTAAAAATATTGAAGATACTGAAAAGGAATACCGCAAATCCTTATCTATTCTATATTGTTTAATGAAAAACGAAGATATTTCAGACCCATTGCCTATAGAAAACAGGGCTTTTTTGGATTGTACCGATTACGCCGATGAATGCAGCAATCAAACATTTGCGAAGATTCTTCACGATAAACTGTTTAACGATAAGCCTAAGTATTTTTCCTGGGGAGTACTTGAAGAATGTAGTGATGTAGAGAAGAGTTTGAAGAATTTCGATAACGATGATAATTACTTAAATAGTATCTATGAAGGTAATGTTGCTCTGGAGAAACTTTTTGGAGAGTTCTCAATTGAAACTGCTCTTGTGTATGAAAGTATTGCTCTGAACAGAGTCAGGTATGTTGAACATTATATAGACAGTGAAAATGATTCAGAAATAGTTCCGTTCAAAGAAAATGATCTGATCATTAACAAAGCATTCGGAATGATGCAGTCGTTGTTGAGTTATGAGCAGTCCTGGAAACATTGCATTAAAATGTATGATAATATGGGGATATATTTTAGAGTTAAAGGAGAATACTTAAAAAGTGTAAACAAAAATAAATCAGCTAATTACTTTTACGATTCCGCCATTTCTATTCATAAGCTGGTTTCCGGCCATCTCACTGATCCGACCTTTACCAATAATCTATCACTTACATGTAAAAAAACTGATGATTCCAGCCCCATAGATTATCTGATCTATTTGAGGAATTTAATCAATCTGAGCAAAGCTCAATTATGCCTGTACAAAGTAAATGAAAATGAACAAACTTACATGGAATCCCAAAAAAACCTCAAAGAAGCCATATGCCATGCTTCAAAAACCGGCAACTATATCTACAGAGCACGGGCTTACGGTTATCTTGCTGAGCTATACTCAATGCGTAAGGAGTATAACGAAGCATTACTATCATATTTTTACAGCATAGAAACTTTCAGCAAACTAAACTATCCAGCCTTCCACCACAAAATCTGTAACCGTTTGGCAAATTTTTATAAAAAAAATGAAGAAAGATTTGATGAAATACATAGGGTGATTTTCGCTAAATCATTTAATCTTTGTCTAAACTTTTCGAAAAAAGGTTTATGCAAAATTCATCTTTGTAATAATTACCCAAACCCCTATTTAGAATTGTTTAAAAGAGCACCAGACCAGTGTAAGCATATAAATGACTGTGATGCATACTCTATGGAGTCTGACCAGAGTACTATAGATAGAGTTTTTGAATGAATACCGTGATACTCACCTTCAACTTAATAACCCTCACAGATTACCACATCCATCACCCTCTAAGCCTCCCCAACCTTCTCCCTGCCTCTTTTAGTGTTTCCGGTTTCTTTGCAAAGTGAAGCCTCACCAGATCATTAACCGGTTCCCTGAAAAAACTTGAACCCGGCACTGCCGCTACCCCAATTTCACGGGCCATCCATTCACAAAAACGATTATCATCTCCAAAACCAAACTCCCCCACATGCAACATCACATAATACGCTCCCTGTGGTTCTGTAAAGGATAGACCGGCATCCCTGAGATACCCAAGAAACAAATCCCGTTTTGAGCGATAGGTCGTCGCAAGCTCATCATAGTAAGAATCGGGGAACAGAAGCCCGGTAACGGCAGCCTCCTGAAGTGGCGCTGCGGCACCAACGGTAAGAAAATCATGCACCTTTTTCACCCCATCGATCACCTCCTCAGGGCCCGCCACATACCCTAAACGCCACCCGGTGACTGAATAGGTCTTTGACAACGAGCTGCAACTAAGCGTTCGCTCCCACATTCCCGGAAGGGATGATAAGTAGGTGTGCTTGTGCGGGGGATAGACGATATGCTCATAGACTTCATCGGTGATTACAAAGGTATCAAACTCGATTGCAAGAGACGCAATATACTGAAGTTCCCCGGGTGTAAAAACCTTTCCCGATGGGTTAGATGGATTGCAGAGAATAAGCGCTTTGGGTTTCTGCTCAAAGGCATGGCGAAGTTCATCGCGGTCGAAACTAAATGATGGTGGTTTGAGAGCCACATAGATCGGCTCGGCTCCACTGAGAATTGTATCGGCAGTATAGTTTTCGTAAAATGGTGAGAAGATCACAACCTTATCGCCCGGATTGCAACAACTCATCATCGAAGCCATCATTGCTTCGGTGCTGCCACAGGTGACTACGATATTTTTTTCAGGATCGATATCCATTGCCATGAAACGGCTGAGTTTTGATGCAAGCGCGGAGCGAAATTTTGGCGCGCCCCAGGTAACCGCGTACTGATGCGGACCGTGGCGACCGGCATGCTCTGCCGCGCTCAGAATTTCCCCGGGCGGATCGAAATCGGGAAAGCCCTGCGAAAGATTTATCGCCCCGCACTCATCTGCAATACGGGTCATTTTTCTGATAACCGACTCGGTGAACCCCTCAATACGCTTGCTCGTTTTTGGCATAAACCTGTTACCCTGCTTTCTGATCGTTTTTCATGGCCGGTGCCTTTTTAACACAAAGCAAAATAGTTGATTCCAAGCACCTTACTCCGTTAAAAACGTGTAGCAATGTACGCGCTCTCACCCCTGCGACCAACCTGCCGCATTAAAGCTAGGGAGTGTGGTTCAAAACTGATGTGGTTTAAATCAATTGGGATAGAAAAACAGAAATGACCATTTCCGTGAGAATGATGGTTTTTTAGAGATTTACCCCGTGACACCCAATAAAAGCACAGTTCTACATTTGCTTTCGGTTGTTTTTGGAAAAGCGGCCCCCCCGGCTTCTCACGAAAGGGGGTAGGCACTGTTTATGTAGATCAAAAAGGTAACATTTTTCAACAGCCCGGTTTGAATGGATGATAGAGAGGGATTTGATCGCCACAGGCCCTGCAGGGGAGCATTTTTCGCACAAGAACAGTAAATTGACTATTATGACCTTAAAGTGTTATTTTGTATGTTAGAGATCTATTCTTAATTTCACCGAAGAAAGCGCAGCCCAAAACCATGAAGATCTGTCTTGTGAGGCCGCCCAGTTTCTGTAAAAACCTTACTTACCCGTCTGGCCCCCGGTTCGGTCTGCCACTAAGCCTTCTCTATCTGGGGGCGAACCTGGAGAGTGTCGGACACGAGGTGGTGTTATATGATGCGTTGAGTGATCTGGAAATTGAGGATCTCAGGCCGGATCGGGATGGCAGTTATCATGTGGGGGCGTCCTGGGATAAGGTGGCTCTAAGGGTCAGGGAGTGCGCCCCCGACCTGGTCGGGATAACAAACCCATTTTCCGATTTTGTTTCCTGTACCATAAAATGCGCGGAGGTTATAAAAGAAAACCTGCCATCTGCTTATATAGTAGTAGGTGGGCCACATGCCACAAGCGAGCCCTCTGCGTTTCTTTATGATGGTAGCCCGGTGGATTATATTATGCGCGCAGAGTGCGAGTCAGCAGTGCTATCATTGTGCACAGCGCTTAGTAAGGGGGGGGATCTCTTGAAGGTGCCCAATCTGGCTTATTGCAGAAAGGGAGAGTTACAATGTAACCAGCTGGCCCCCTTTCTGGTGGATTTGGATAAGCTTCCCCTGCCTGCTTACCATCTTGCTGATCTGGAGAAGTCCTTTGAGCTTGTAAAAGCAGGATTTCCCTCCCGGTTTTCTTTCGCCTATCCCGGGTCTCACCGCGAGGTATCATTGATAACGTCACGGGGTTGTCCCTTTGGCTGCATTTTTTGCGGCAATCATCTGCATATGGGAAGACGCTGGCGTTACCATTCGGTTGGCTATATTATGAGGCACATGGAGCTACTTGTTTTGCACTACGGAGTACGCCATTTTCATATTGAAGACGACAATCTGGGTCTTGACCCCAAACGTTTTGAAACGTTTCTGGATGCGCTGCTTGCAAAAGAGTGGAACATCACATGGGATACACCAAACGGAATCAGGGCAGACAGGCTTCCACCCGCTTTGCTGGAAAAAGTCAAGGCAAGCGGATGCACCTATCTGATATTTGGCATTGAATCGGGTAATCAAAAAGTTCTTGATACTATAGTCAAAAAAAATCTCAGGCTCGATGATGTAACGAAATCAGCCCGGTATGCAAAGCGCTGCAGGCTTGATGTACACGCTTTCTACGTGGTCGGGTTTCCCGGCGAGACCCGCAGGGAGATAGTGGATACGTTTCGCTATGCTTTAAAGATGCTTGCGCTGTATGATGTTATACCTCACCTTTGTCTGGCAAGGCCGTTGCCCGGCACTTCTCTTTTTGAGATGTGCCAAGAAAAAGGATTCCTCACTGAGCC
Organism: Chitinispirillales bacterium ANBcel5; assembly: GCA_029688955.1. Lineage (NCBI taxonomy): Bacteria > Pseudomonadati > Fibrobacterota > Chitinispirillia > Chitinispirillales > Chitinispirillaceae > Cellulosispirillum > Cellulosispirillum alkaliphilum. Next base: position 119,889 of record JARUKZ010000010.1, read on the forward strand.
GGTTTTGCCCCAAATCGGAAAAGGACTCAGGGGAGAGCTTTTTGCCCGCCGGATGATTCGGACCAGTGATTTTTCTCCCGCTCAGCTTGAAAAATGGGTAAGCTCCTTTAATCGCAAGGTCATAACCCTCATCATTCTCAAATCGGCCATTTTCTTACTGTTTCACCCTCGTGTAGCAAAACAAGCTATCGGAGGCGCCCTGTCTTCTTCCGGAGTAAAGAGCGCTCTTCTGAAGATTTTTTTCGGAGGGCTTTTCTATAAATTCAATTACCTCAATCCCAGGCTCCGGCAGAAAAAGTCGAGAGTTGCTTAGGCCTTTTAGTAACTGTTTGTCACAATAGGTTTATTCAGCACCCTCTGCTTTTTTCTTTAAATTGTAACAGTTACACACCCGATGCGTGTACCCTTTATATCTCAATCACCAGAAAAGACGGATCAGTTTACGAACCATAACTGATCGCACTCGTCCTCTGCCCCTCCCCCATCGCTATCAAGTAACTATATCCTGGCGCTCTCTATATCAGTTAAAAGTATTCCTTTACAGCCAAGATCGGATAATTTATCCATTATAAGATTCGCATCCGATTTTTTCACCATTGCTTTAACAGCATACCATCCCTTTTCATAAAGCGGGCTTATGGTAGGAGAAGATAATCCTGGTGTGATACTACAGGCGTTTTTAAGGTTTTCATCACCAACATCATATTCAATCATCATCCATGACTTAGCAACGAGTTTTCCTTCAAGACGTTTTTTGAGCGTTACAATGTCGCCAAGGCCAGCCCTGCCGGGATGAGCAAAAAGAGCAGCCTGGGAGGTAAACAACGGTTCACCTAAAATACGAAGGCCGGCTTGCTTTAAGGTAGTCCCAGTTTCGACCACATCCACCACAGCGTCGGCCACACCCAGACTCACACTGATTTCAACAGCTCCGGTAAGCGGTATGATCTCCGGTGCAGGCGAACCGAAATAGTTGCGCACTATTTCAGGATAACTTGTCGCGATTCGTTTATCACGCAGCTCATCAAGAGTTTTAATGGCACAGTCATTGGGAACCGCCGCATAGTGTTTTGATTTCCCAAATTCCAGATCGAGAACCTTTTCGCACAACATACCCGCTTCAGCTTCAAAATCGATTCCCGTAACCCCGGCATCGATAATTCCCTTTCCCACATACATGGGGATATCGTCGGGGCGCAGAAAAAAGAATTCCACACCATTATCCGGATCAGCACTCGAAAGAGATTTGCGACTTTTTGATGCCTTATAGCCACATGCACGAAACAGATCTATGGTGGGATCAAAGAGCATCCCTTTATTTGGCAAAGCTATTTTAATCATAATTTTTCATACACCTCATCTAAAGAAAGGTTTTTTTCCGCCATCATTACCGCTACATAGTAAAGAACCTGTGAGAGCTCGAGGGCGAGATTTTCATCACTTTCGTAATTAGCAGCCATCCAGGATTCAGCCGCTTCCTCCACCAGTTTTTTGCCAATGGCATGGGTGCCCTTTTTGAATAACTGAGTGGTGGAACTCTCTTCCGGCATTTGAAATTTTCGCTCTTTGGCCAACTGCACCATCTCTTCAAACGTCATAGTGATTCCTTTCGCTGCAGACCCGGGTTGTGAAAATTAGCGAAATTGTGTATGCTACGGTCGTTTTTCCCGGGTACTTTTTGCTGAAGAACTGTGTAATATAAATAACGACGGATTAATTTGGAATTATCAGTAATTACTAAGATTAATCACACATTCTAACTAATTGAAGTTATTGGGATTGTTGTCCCCGCGGTTTCTTCGTCGCTCCTTTCATTTTTATATGGGGACGCTCACAGCTCATAGCTACAATAATCATAAAGCCCAATGAATTTTCAAGGCAAACGTATTGTCAGTGTTTCTTTGATCAAGTTCATACAGAGAAGCCAATCGTAGTTTTTGGTTTACACGATAGGCTAAAAAGAGTGATTTTGGAGTTGCATAATTCATATCGAACACATTGGAGCTAAAATTCCACGCTATATTTACATCAATTCTCGCTCCAGCAGTAAATTTTCCACGGTTCCCAGGTAATGATTAAAGGTAGGTTTACAATGTAATACCAATCAAACCATTTCCTGAAAGTAAGTCTTGGTATCGATGCTACCCCGAATAAAGCAATGTCCGATTTTAGAAATGATGATAAAGCCAGTGTTAGAATTTTATCGGTATAATTATGTTGATTGAAAGTCGTATCATAGGCAAGTGAAGATCCGTATACTGCCGTATAAAAAGTGTCTATGGTGGTAGTTTCATACTTCCTATTTATTTGCCGTGAGGTGAGCGTTGCTTCTGCATACCGTACAATGCTTTCGAATTTCAGAATATAGGAAAGACCTACCTCGTTAATCTGGTTTTTATAGTAAAATTTTTTTTTTGGGATTTAGTCTGTTTATGTAGGGCCGATAGTCTTCATTGGATTATCTCTCCTTTGAGCTTCTAAAACTGGTTGTAACAAACTGATTTCCTGTAACATTAACGGTAGCGTTTATCCCATAATTATAGTCTTCTTTTCCTTTCAACGGTGTCACAGATACTGTATCTAATGAAGCGTTCAGATAGCTTAGTTGTGAACTGAATTTATTCCTCAAAGACAGGTATCCTGAAATTCCCGTAAAGAACCGTGCGTTTTTAGCGTGTAACCATGCCTCCGTTTTTACCCGTGGTTTTTCGTAATCCCACCAGTTTTCTTCCCGTTCACCCAGGCGAATACCCGAAACAAAATTACCCACAGGAATCTGCAAATAGGTGGAATAGGAGCTAAAGTTTGCTGTACCAACGCCAATTTCTTTGTGCGGATATAGCTTTAATCCAGGATTATTCATTGCCTGACTTACAGTAAAATAATCCAGCGAGTAAACATGTTTAAATTGAGCCAATAAACTACTGAAATTGCCTTATTTTAAATTGAAATGAGACTGATCACCTACTGAGTAGCTCTATTTTAAATTGAAATGAGACTAATCACCTATGGAGGAGCTCTATTTTAAATTGAAATGAGACTAATCACCTATGGAGGAGCTCTATTTTAAATTGAAATGAGACTGATCACCTATGGAGGAGCTTCAATCAATGGTTTAATTGGAGCATTTCGCGACTATATAATTAAAATGTCCAAAGAGATGGGGAGTAGTAATAAGGTAAAACAGTCTGTTCGCTCAATTATGATGGGTTAGATCCAAGCATAAAGCCGAAATACAAACAAAAAGACGAGCTTTGGTCATGATAGGATAAGTTTCAGTGCGGTTCGCACAGATCATCGATCTGATTTCTGTCAAAAACCGGTTAGAATCTTAGGGTATGGCGTATCGGATTTGAATTTGATTGATTGAGATTTGCTCCGGTCCCATCCCTGTGACTGGAGTGGGTGATACCAAACCAAACACCACTCCTGCAACAAAGGCTACTGAACGGGGTCCCCCTTCTCTCCGTGGGAGAAGGGGATGGTTGCTGAGCGGCAGCCGAAGTACAGGGGATGAGGTCAGAATGAAACGAACTCTAATCCCAGGGACATCGGTATAATAGCCTGTAAGGCTTTTTATATCAGCATGGGGGTTTCCTACCCTATGCTAAAAGCGCGGAGTAACAATCAAAACCTCCGGTCCCGGCACGTCTGCAAGCTGATAGCCCGATCCGTAAGAGAGGGCGTCTTCGCGGAGTTGTGGAAGAATATCATTACTCCTTGTTAGTATAATTTTCTCTTTATAATTTCTTTGTAAAACTCATCAAACGATATTTCAAGTCCTTTATCATCAGTTATACTTTTCAATTGGTTCTGGTAATACAAAATAACGGATTTCTTTAAAGAATTAAAATGGCTAATCGGCATTGGGATCGATGATGGCTGTATTTGCTCACAGAATTGATAACTCAAACCTTCTTGATCTTTAGGACTGTCATATTTTTCAGGTAATGTATAATATAAGCCCTCCCATTCTATTTTTTTATTAGTAAGTGAAAAATCAAAAATTGTTGCGTCCCTGGGTATAGAGTCGTAACCATACCAGTATTCTATGCTTTTATTATTTAGAAAAGGTACATTTTGTTTTGCAATATTTACTTGTTTATTCCCTTCTTCTATTTGCTCAGACTTTAACATAAGACAATCTATTATAATGTATATATTTCTGTCCAAATAAACACCACTTTTGAGAGCGTCCAAAAAAGTAATGTTCTTGTTGTTTATTCTTGTTTTTCTATTTGTCTCCCAGCGCTTTATAGCAGCATTATAATCAGATTTCGTTATCGGCTTAGAATTTGGCCATATTTGATTATCAAACCACCCTTTAGTTTCTTGTATGACTTTTTTATCGTCGGTATAAACAGACACCTCTTCCCAACCAGTTATTTCCTTATCTTCAAGAACAAGTCCATTGGAAGAGGCGTTTGCAGAACCAATTATAACACCTTGATCAGTCCAGTAAACCTTAGCATGTAAAATATTATTCATTTTAACATCACTGTTTTTTGTGGTCAGTTGATTTTTAATTTTTTCTATTTCTTCCGGGTTCGTTGCACCAGAAGTATAATTACATACGATTTGTATTGACACGTTGTCCTTACATGGGAAAATATTAGCTGCCCCTTTTCCCCAAAATGCCACAGCGCATTTTATCTCAGAAGCTTTTGAAAAGAGTTTCTTAATTTCGTCCTGAATGTCCCGATTTTTTGTAAGTAATTTATACATATTTAAATCCTTAATCCTTAATTATTTTTCTAGTCTACAGATCTGCTTGGCAAAGATATGGTCTCAGTCGGTTATCTCCCTCTCTTCTGATGTTTTATTTATAGTAACCAGAAGATCTTTAAAACTTTCTAATCCTGATTCCACATTCTCAATTATCTCACTTGCCAGAATATCAGGATCGGGCAGGTTGTCGAGGTCGGTGAGGCTTTTATCCCGCAACCAGAATATATCAAGATTGGTCTTGTCGCGGGCCAGCACTTCCTCATAGGTAAATTTTCTCCATCTTCCTTCGGGGTTTTGTTCGCTCCATGTTTCTTTTCGCTTATGGCGGTTTTTTGGATTGTAGAGCTTAACGAACTCTTCCAGATCTGATGAAGCCAATGGTTTTTTCTTCAGTGTATGATGAACATTGGTACGATAATCGTAAAACCAGATCTCTTTTGTGTGGGCTTCCTTGCTTGCTGCTCTGTTATCGAAAAACAACACATTTGCCTTAACACCGGGACGGTAAAATATTCCGGTTGGCAGCCGCAGGATCGTATGCAGATCGGTTGTTTTCATGAGCTGTTTTCGGACCTCTTCACCTGCTCCCCCTTCAAACAAAACATTATCGGGCAGTACAACGGCCGCTTTACCGGTAACTTTCAGCATGGTTTTAATATGCTGCAGAAAGTTAAGCTGTTTGTTTGATGTTGTTTCCCAGAAGTCCTGGCGGTTGTAACTTATGTCCTCTTTTTCCGCTTCACCTTCTTCATTGGTAACCGTGTAGGAGCTCTTCTTTCCAAAAGGAGGATTGGTAAGTACATAATCAAAACGGTTTCCATCATCGGCCACGAGTGCGTCATTGGGTGAGATGTAGCTTTCACCCTCAATTTCTCCGATGTTATGCAGGTACATATTCATCAGACACAAACGGCGGGTATTGGCGACAATCTCATTTCCGTGAAAAGCTTTATTCTTTAAAAATTCTTTCTCTTCCCTGTCTAACTTATGATTTTCTGCAATCCAGTCATAGGAGGCCAAAAAGAATCCGCCTGTACCGCATGCGGGGTCGGCAATGGTTTTCATTGGTTTGGGCTGAATGCACTTGACCATTGTTTTGATAAGTGCACGGGGAGTAAAGTATTGCCCTGCACCGGATTTGGTATCTTCGGCATTCTTTTCCAATAAGCCTTCGTAGATCTTGCCTTTGATATCGGCGCCCATGGTTGACCATTTTTCCTGGTCGATCATGTTTATCACACGGGAGAGCTTTGCTGGGTCCTGTATTTTATTTTGGCTTTTGGTGAATATCTGCCCTAAAATTCCTTTTTCGGAGCTTAAGGTGCGAAGCAACTGATTGTAAAATGCTTCCAGTTCAGCACCTCTTTTGCCGGATAGTGTTTCCCAGTCACAAAAATCGCCACCCTTTATCTGCTTGCCTTCCACATCTTTCAGGCGGGGGAATTTTAAACCTTTATTGTAAGGTGGTTTATTCAGCTCATCTGCCATTTTTAAAAAAAGCAGATAGGTTATCTGCTCCAGATAATCACCGTAGCTTACCCCGTCATCACGAAGGACATTGGCAAGGTTCCATATTTTTGAAATGATTGCAGAGTCGGTCATCTGTTTTTCTTCTCCTTCTTTATCTTTTCAAGCAGTACACTTGCCGGTTCGTAATCAGCTTCCTGTTTGCATTTTTCTATTTCTTTTTCGGTTAGCAGTTTTCCTTCAAAGGCTTTTTTGAGGATGCTTTGGCGCAGGGCTTCGCATTTTTCCAGGCCTTCGTTGATGCTTTGTTCTACTTTGTCGCAGACGGAGAGGCGGGATTCGATTTCTTTGATTATTTGTTTTTGTTCTGATATACTTGGAACAGGTATAGGAACGTTTTGTATAATCTTTTTATTAAGATTCATCATAGTTGTTCCTGTTGCGCTGCCAGTTAAATATTCCTTTACTATTGGGCTCCCTAAATAGCAGGATAAAAAGGGTGAATAGATTTTTGATTTAACAGGCCTTAAGAACAAGCTTCCTGTTCCACAAAACCATCCATTTTCTTTATCTGTAACTAATGCACACCTTCCCATTTCCCCTCTGCGCCCAATGATTACATCCCCAGTTTCTAAAATGTAATTCGGTAATTGATTTCTCTTTTCCATTGTGATTGAAAAATCAAATCTTGGTAGTATCTTTCCGTCAATAATGTGCATAGGATTTATTAATGGGACACCATTTTTTATATAATCAGACTTATGTAATTGAGAGCCAAACGGGCCAATTTGAACTTTTTCTGTTATCTCTTCAATTTTAAGTTTAAAGAAACGATCCCCCTCAAAGGCCTTTTTCAACACCGCCTGCCGGTACACTTTCAATTGCTCCTGTGCTTTTTTAAGGTCGGCAATGCCTTTATCGAGGGAGGCAAAGAGGTTTTCGATTTTGGTTACGATGGCGCGTTGGATGGGGAGAGGGGCTAAAGGAAGATACTCCTTTTCTATATGCTGGTAATGTCTTGCATACCCCTTGTCCTTTATTTTAAAAACAAGGATTTCAGTTAATAATGAAATATACTTTGGATGAATTCCGTTCTTAGGCTCTAAAATCTTTGTTCCATCAGCACCAGGTGCAAATTGAAAATTGATGTGTTTTATTTTTTTTGTATGATCGCCAAACACTACTACAGGCAATTTACAATCTAAAAGCTTTTCTCTATCATTTGTGTAACCACCTATTATGGATTGTCCTTGATCGACAACAGGGTATCGGCCGCTATTCAAGTATTCTTTTTGCTTTAGTTTATGTTTTGTAGTTGATACTTTAAAAACAGCATCCTTGTATAAAATATTTTCCCAATCTTCTCTCATCACACCGCCTCTCCATTGTCTGCATTGGGATTTATAGGATTTGAGGATGATAGGATTTTTTTGTTGTCCGGGTGATTGACATTATAAACCCTTTTGAACTGCAGGCTTTTGGAGCCGAAATTTATGAGCAGTCCAATGGGCAGGTTATACGCCTGGCAATAGTTCATTGCCTGTGTTAGATGCACATCTTCCAGATTTATCTGTGCTTTCAGTTCCACCATAATCTCACGTTCAACAAAAAAAATCAACACGCCTTGTTCCTATCTTTTCACCCTCATAATGGATGTCCATTTCCATTTCACGCTGAAAGCTCAGCCCCTGCTTAGCCATTTCAATGGCCAAAGCCCTCTGATAAATCACCTCCTGAAACCCGTTTCCGAGCGTGGAGTGCACCTTCATGGCACAACCGATAATTTTGTGGGTTAGTTGTTGATTCTTCATTGGGATTTATTTGATTATCCTTTTGCTGGGAAAATGTCTGAATTGGGATTTATAGGATTTGAGGATTATAGGATTTTTTTCTCAGTATCCCATCTTATAATCCGTTCATCCTACAAACCCCAAACCACACAGATTTTCATGAATATGGGAATATTTCTCCTCATAATAATCTTATAATCCATTAATCCTACCAATCCTAATTCAGACAATGGTTTTACGCCGCCAACACCTCATTCAACTCCTCAATAATCCCCTCCATCTCATTACCAAACAACTGATACATCTTCCCTCTCCCACCCTGAGCATCAAAGGGTGTGTAATCCAAATCATCCATTTCAATGTGATAGGAGCTTACCACATGATCTTTAATCATGCGCAGCCAGTCCATCTGTTCCTGGGTGAAACGGTTGTGCTGGCCGGCGTTTTGTCTGAAGATCCACTGTTTGAAATTCTCATCAATGGTTTTATCAAATGCCCTGAGCTCATTATCAATACCACAAACACGCCGTATCAGGGAGACTAACGCTGTCAATTCATCCCTGGGCTGTTTACTTTTCACGTTTTCTACCGTAGTATAAGCATTCCAGACATAATCAGGTGCCAAAAGAGGCTTTTCCAGCTTCAGTTTCTCCATTACCTCTTTAATCATCCTGAAGGTGATGTTACGGTGGTTGTATGGCTGGTTATAGAAAATACTCAACGCCTTGATTTCATCGCTGTTTTTTTGGAGGTACTCAGTGAAATCCTTTATGGTTTCCTTGGCTTTGTCAACCGTAAAAGAGTCCCATTCTGATTTTGTGACAGTATCAATATTGATATGGTCAATGATCTGTTCGTGCTCTTTTCGCACGTTTTCCAGATATTCATTGAGTTTACCATTGAAGGTACCCGAAGCCTGCTGGATCAACTCCTGATGAGCGCACCTTTGGGCCTCTTCCACCTTTTCAGGCGTTCTGTCCTGAACAGGGACTTTTTCAATCTTTTCCGCTGTTCTCTTTTCTATTGCATCGGGATCAAAGGCAGTAATCAGCTCCTTGGTAATCTGTTTGAGGTTTTTACCGCCTGAGTACTGAAGCACTTTATCCTTTTCCTTATCGGTGATCTGTTTTTCCAGCCGAATTAATCTGTTCGAAAGAGACAAAAAAAGATCTTCATCCTCAACTCCCATTGTGACTGCACCCAACAGGTCTTTCATTGCTACAGAAGGCTTACGCTCCAGTGGGCGGCTGTCTGTTTTCTTTGATTTGGTTGCCCCAACAGCATCAACGATCACAAAATGGGTCTTGCTGTTAGCCATGCGGGTAACCTGCAGTAGTTTATCATTATCGATAGTTCGGGTACCGCGGCCTTTCATCTGCTCAAAGTAGTTGATACTTTTCACATCCCGCATAAAAAGCAACACTTCCAGGGGCTTTACATCCGTACCCGTGGCAATCATATCAACAGTTACAGCAATACGGGGATAGTAGGAATTACGAAAACGGTTTAGTACAGATTTGGGGTCTTCGGCTGCTTTATAGGTTACCTTTTTACAGAAATCATTGCTCTCATTAAACTCTTCACGGATGATTTTAATGATGTCATCTGCATGGCTGTCGGTCTTGGCAAAAATTAGTGTTTTGGGTACCTCATAATCGCCGTTTTCATCAAAGCGGTTGGGAAACAGTTCCGTTTTTAAGGCCCGCTTTAATTCTTTGATAATATTTCTTATCTGGCTTGGGTTTACCACCTTCTTATCCAGATCATTTTTTGAGTACTCAGTGTCTTCATCTTCCTGCTGCCACCGTTTCTGACGTGTCAGTTTATCCCTGCGGTCAACAAACCAGCCGGCTCTTATAACCTCACCCTTTTTGCTTATTTCCGTTTCAATGGTATACACATCATAAGGGACATTTACCCCATCGGTCACCGATTCTTCATGGCTGTACTGGCTGACCACATTTTCATTGAAGAATCCATAGGTTCGCTTGTCAGGTGTTGCTGTTAAGCCAATCAGAAAGGCATCAAAATAGTCCAGCACCTGTTTCCACAGATTGTATATGGAGCGGTGACATTCATCGATAACAATAAAATCAAACTGTTCGATGGGCACTTTTGATGAATATTCAACGGGCACAGGGTGCTTTTTACTCATCTGCTGCTGCATCCAGGTACTTTCATTGGGGTTCTCTTCCTCTGCGCTCTCCTCCAATTCTTCACCTTTTAGAATTGAATACAACCGCTGAATGGTTGAGATACAGACCTGACTGTCTGAAGCGATGTAACCCGATGATAAACGGTGGACATTGTATAGTTCGGTGAATTTACGGTTATCATCAGTTGGCTGGAACGTCATAAACTCCTGTTCAGCCTGTTCACCAAGGTTTTTAGTGTCAACCAGAAACAAAACCCGCCTGGCACCGGCAAATTTGAGCAGACGGTAGATAAAAGTGGCTGCGGTAAAGGTTTTCCCTGAACCGGTAGCCATCTGGATTAATGCCCGTGGCCGGTCATTCCTAAAGGATTCTTCGAGATTTTCTATGGCAACGATCTGAGCAGGGCGTAATCCTGTATGATCCAGAGATGGCAAACCGAGAAGCCTTTGACGTAAACTACTCCCCTGTTTGAACCATTTTGCAATTGTTTCGGGTGTATGGAAACAGAAAACAGTTCTGCTCCGTGGCTTTGGATCCCTTTTATCAGTAAAACGGGTGAGTGTACCGGTGCTTTCATACAGAAAAGGAAGCGGATCATTATTGAGATATTTTAACTTAGCCTCTGCATAAGCAGAAGTCTGCTCCTCTACAACCAACAAACGGTGCCCTTCCTCTTCCCGCTTGGCCTCAACGATTCCAACAGGCTTTTTATCCACAAACAAAACGTAATCAGCAGGCCCAACATCAGTATTGTACTCACGAACAGCAACGCCTTTACCCGCCGAAAGGTCCACCTCATCCTTTGACTGAACAACCCATTGCGCATCAATGAGCATTTTGTCGATTTTGTCTCTGGCGATTTGTTCGGGATGTTGGTTGTACATTTTGTCTCCCAAGTTCAATTCATGAAGAAAAATATTGCCGGTGGCAGAGACTATCTGATATCCAGCCCTCAGACTCACATTGTTTCACCCGATATTATTTCTGCACTTTTTAAGGCCCAAAAAACCAGCCCACTTCAATAAACTTCTTGTGTACTGAAGAGACCTTAAGATTCTCAGCCAAAGCCCGTGACTCGCTATAAACAAAAACTGAGTATTCTAAAAACCATGCAGGTCTGAAAGAGGCACACAACCGAACTTTGTCAAAGTGCGTGAAATAAGTACTACATTATATAAATGATATCAGGTAACTGTGTCAATGATTTTATGATCCCTTTTAGGAAATGCATAAGGGGCGAAAGTTGCGGTCCCAATATTTCGAATTCTAGCCGCATAGGGGTGTAGATTTGCCCGCCTTTTGGTCTTCTATCAAAAATTTGGTAAAATTGTACACCCAACTGAGCTTCCGGGCTACTTCCAGAGGTTCCAGAACCAACTAACTGCCGGTGTATTTGTTGCCAGCTAAGTGCCGGAAACGTTTTTTTTCCTTCGGTGGCTGGGGATGTTCATTGTCGCCCATCCATGCCGATATATACCGTTGTTTCTCCTCATCCCATTCAATCACACCAGATTCGAGCCAATGATTGATCATTTCCAGAGGCGATACACTACCCCGAAATTCTTCTTTGAATTCCTGTCGGGCGAATTGCAAAAGGTTAACGTCCCCTGAAGTAATCTTGTATTCAAGTGCCAGCGCATGCGATATAACGCCAATATCTACCCAGCTTAAATCGATTAATTGGCCAGTTTTATTATTCACAGTGCCAAAATTATTCAGGGCGTGTATAGTTTCCCAATAGGCAGTTTCCGTTTGTTTTTGTTTCTCATTGAGGACCATCGGCTTTACCTTCGCCCTCATTTCCCGCATCCAAGGATACTTGACCTTGAATTTGGTAGTTCTGACAATCTCGTCATGAACCACCCGAATTGTTTTGCATTCATAACGCTCATCTATGAACATATCGGGGGCTATTCGCAAAAGCATAAGAATAGAAGAGGTGTCGCACAGAATGAACATCAGCCCTACCCCTTTGGCTGCTCATTTCGGTATGAAATCTCATTCATAACCTCCTGTGCATCCATCGAGGTATCCAGTCCAAGCCATTCTCCCAATTTTCTTATAGAGCATTGAGGCACCTGTGCCTGGATAAGTTTCATGAAATTGGGAGACAGCTCATAAAGCATATCCACATAGTGCCGGGGATTTTCATGAGAAAAGAGAATTTTTCTCAATACAGGCACGCCTGTTTTCAGGTTCGTTGCCGCGCCACCCACTTTCACCCCATCAGGCATCATACCCTTGTGCTTTAACCTGTAGTATATCCCAAACAGTGAATGTTGGTTTTTCCGCGACACCTCTTTCATTCGGTTGATAATGATACCTTGATCATCAGATTCGGTTATGTAACGACCAACAGTGTTTGCGTAAAAATCGGGGAACTGAGTAAGTTCTGCGACATTGTCGCAGAGTTTCTCTTCTTCGACGACATCAATTGCCCCCGGTTCCTCGTCCCTTATTGCGTGGACAGTTTCATGAAGAAGCTGAAAAATCAGATCAAGCGGAGAGATGTCGATATTAACGAATACCACCCGGTGTCCCGAAATACGCGAATAGAAAGCATAGGATTTTTTCCTGAGGCCTACAGGAAATTCCCGGAAAACAGTATAAATTCCGAGGCGGGAGAGCAAGCGGAATGCACTTTTATAATCCATCGGCTTGTCATCTCCGATACCGGAAAACTCCCGAAGTTTATTTGCAATAATTTCGGCATTTTCAGTCTTTTTTTGTTTTACCCGAAGCACCGGAAGCATTTCGACAATTGGCGCCTGTCGAAACAGGTTGAGATATTGCTGTGCCAGTTGCTGTGAAGACTCTCGCATAGAGGCCGAAACCGGCACATTTCTAATTGTGCGGTGAAGCGGTACCGAGAGCAGACTTTCGGTAGGCTGGGCAAAGAAATCACCCGGTTTCATATTGAGGATGGAGCACAGCTTCACCAAATGGCTTCCACGGGGAACCACCCCGGTGGACCAGGCGTTGATCGTCTGTCGCGAAACGCCCAATTCCTGGGCTAATCGTAGAAGAGTGTATCCGGCTTCTTTGGCTTTAGATTTGATTATGGTGCCGTTAAAGCTCATAATGCCCCCGTCTATGTTCATACTCTCAAATACAATTTATATATACGTTATTGCAACGAATATACCATAATACGGGTAAAAGGTAAAGTTTATTTTACACTTATCCGGATTTCATGAGGTTCCATGTGAAAGGGTACATTGGTGCTCATTGTTGGTAACGGCGAATACCCAGTCTTGAGCGAAATCTGGTTCAGCCCCTAAAAGGTATGGGTATACAGTTTGTGCAGAGCGAATCCACAGCATAGGTTGCCTTTTATATTGCCTAGTTTACCACCTACTTGTTTATTATTCAACCTCCGTTTCATAACTGTATGCATCCTTAAACAAACTTAGCATCAAATCCCTGTTGTTCTCCAACTCTTCCTGATTGATTCGAAAATGAACCCGTTTGCTTTTCTTTTCTCTGAAAACAGTTATTCCGGCCTCCTCCAGCTGATCAAGCCAAAACTCTCTATTGGTGTGTTTTGACCCTATTCTTAAATGCTTTTTTTTGGGATAAAAAATGACCTTATTATTAGATTTGTAATCATCCTTAATGCCAACATACCGTTTGTTATAGTTTTCCCTATACACCGGGTTATCTGTTTGCAACAGTGTAATACACTTATCCATTGTTTCTAACACCTCCCGGGAGCTTTTTTTCAACCAAAACTCTCTGTCGGTCGGTTCTGCTTTCTCTTCTACTTCATCATCTGGCCTCTGGGCCAAATCCATTACTTTTGCAAAGTTCAAAACTACTTTACCATCTATTTGTAATGCATTTAACTGTATGGCAATAATCGGTATTGCCTTATTAAACAGACTGATTACATTCAGAAACCTGCTGGTAATATCTTCTGCTATAATTACCGCTATATGGTCATATTGTGGATACCGGTTTCGTTCCTCATCCCAGTACTCAATGGTTCTGATAATATGGGACTCGTCCACCTTTCCCAACTGAATCTCTACCACATATCGTGTATCAGTTTCATCATCTTTAAGGAGCAAATCCAGTCTGCCATACACAGTTGATCTCTCGACATCTTTTAAGGCCAGATCCCCAAGACCCAGAATTGCCGGATCATCAGCAATAATACCCTGAAGCCATCTTTCATTAAGAATTGGATGGCTCTTTAGAAACAGCTTGTCGTGTTTTACATATTCGAGAGACATTGTTTGATAATCCTTTTAAAAAAACAAAAGTATTTTCAGCCTTTTATTGCATCCTCAGCCACACATCTCTGCAGTGATCATTTCCAAGTGTATTATCAATTGGTTTTAATTTTTTTGATTAGACGCTCCTCCAGATCGGGGAGTGTTTCGAAATAATTATTCATTCATTGAAATCAATACGCCATATTCCAACTGCAACATTTGACAACTGCTGCTGCCTTGATTCAATCCTGTTTTCATTCCATTCTTCATAATTTTCAGAGACAGCTCTTGTGAGTTTGAAATCACTTTTAAA